>JAZODL010000127.1:0-2038 GCA_045596945.1 Candidatus Methanomethylophilaceae archaeon
GGTGCGGAGGAGGCCGGTGCGGAGGTGGAGATGATCCATCTTCACGACGACGCGTTCAGGGGATGCGTCAGCTGCTTCGCATGCAAGCTGAAGGGCAACAGGACCGGTGGACTGTGCGCGTACAGGGATGCGCTGACGCCCGTCCTGGAGAGGGTCCTGCAGGCCGACGTCATCGTCATCGGCACACCGATCTACTTCGGGTTCCCCACGGGTCCCGTGCGCTCGTTCATGGAGCGCCTCCTGTTCCCGCTCCTGACTTACGATCCCAGGACGGATCCGGAGACCGGGGAGCCCAGGAGCTCCATCCTCGACAGGAGGGTGGCGACCGCGACCATATACACCATGGGATGCCCCGAGGGGATGGTGGCGGACCTCCACTACCCCGAGATCATGGGGGAGAACTCCAGGTCCCTGGAGACCATATTCGGATACACGGAGTCGCTATGCTCCTACAGCGCCTATCAGTTCGACGACTATTCCAGATACGAGGTCGCGGACCACCTGGAGCCCCAGAGGGCGATCTACAGGGAGGAGAGGTACCCCGAGGACCTCGCGAAGGCGTACGGGATGGGTGCGAGGCTCGTGTCCAAGGCGAGGGAGCTCCAGGGCTGATCCCGTGCCACCGATGTTAAATCGTCGTCTGGTCATCCACCCGCCATGACAGAAGGGAAGGGATTCGTTTTCCATGCCAGCGACGGCGACGTGGAGCTCACGTTCGACCAGGTCTCCGAACTAGCGGAGTCGGGCGATCCGGACGGCCTCTACGCCCTGGCGATGGCCTACCTGTTCGGATGGGACGTCGAGACCGACGAGGCCCGCGGGTACGGGCTCCTCGAGCGCGCGGTGGAGGCCGGTCAGACCGAGGCCATGGTGCTCATGGTCAGGCTGTTCATGCAGGGGGAGTACGACGGGATCGACAGCGTCCGTGCCGCCGAGTACTCCATAAGGGCCGCCCAGGACAGCATCCCCGACGCGCAGCTCTACGCCGGACTGGCCTACATGGACGGGGTCTCCGTGCCCCGGGACCATTCCGAGGCCGCCAGGTACTTCAGGCTCGCCGCCAACCAGGGCAACGCCGAGGCGCGTACGAACCTCGCCTACCTGTATCAGGAGGGGCTCGGCGTGGAGAGGGACGAGGTCAAGGCCTTCAAGCTCTACAGGACCGCGGCCAAGACGGGCAACCTCAACGCGCTGTTCCACCTGGGCATATGCCACGAGTTCGGGATCGGCACACGCATCGACACGGCCATGGCGGCCGACTGCTACTCCAGGGGTGCCGGGGGCGGGGACGCCTTCGCGATGGAGAGGCTCGGCTTCCTGCACTCCCAGGGGATAGGTGGATCGGAGCCGGATGCGGAGGCCTCCTTCGAGTGCTTCCTGTCCGCAGCCATGGAGGGCGTGCCCACGGCCATGGCGATGGTCTCCCACTGCTACAGGAACGGTGTCGGGACCGATGCCGATCCGGACGAGGCGGACAAGTGGGCGAGGATGGCGTCGGACAACGGAGTCGACGCGGACTCGTTCTAAAATATGGGAAGGGAGGGGGGTTCCCCCTCCCGTTTCACTGTTTCGGGGATCACTCCGACGTGTAGTTGTCGAAGTATCCCTGGATGAAGACGATGGGGGTCCCCTTGTCGCCGGATCCGGAGGTCAGGTCGCAGAGCGATCCGATCAGGTCGGTCAGACGTCTAGGCGTCGTGCCCTCGGACACCATGTGTCCTACAAGGCTCTCCTGCGGTTTTTCCTTGATGGCCTTGCTTATTGCCTCTCTGAGCTCCTCGCCCGAGAGGTTCGAGTAATCGTTGTCAGCGAGGTATTTGAGCTTGAGCTCGTTAGGAGTTCCCTCGAGTCCTGATGTATAGAACGGCGAGACCACAGGGTCTGCGAGCTCCCAGATCTTTCCGACCGGATCCTTAAAGGCGCCGTCGCCGTAGACCATGACCTCGATGGTCTTTCCTGTTCTTTCCTTAATATCCGCCTGGATTCCGTCAACAAATTCCTGGCAGTTGATCGGGAACAGCTTGATCGTATTCTCGGT
>JAZODL010000128.1:0-14388 GCA_045596945.1 Candidatus Methanomethylophilaceae archaeon
CGAGCGTTCCACCGATGATCTCCCAGAGCTTGCATCCGATGTCGTAGGGGAGGTTGTAGGAGTCGAAGGGCGTGTAGACGTTCGCCATCGTGTCCTTGTAGACGATCCAATCAAGAATGTGTCCCATTTGAATCACCTGTCGGTCTCCCCGAGGCACATGTCGATCTGAGCGAGGACCGCGGGAACATCCGCGACCCTGGTACCTACGGACATGGCCTTGGCGCCGGATACGTTCACGAAGATGGGGCTGCGGACCTTGAGCCTGTAAGGCTTGTCGGTTCCGTCAGATACGAGGTACATGAGGGACTCTCCACGGGGATCCTCGAGCCTGGCGAATGTCGTGCCGGCGGGGACCCTGCTGGGGGTCTTGACCCTGTAGGGTGCGTTCTTACCGAGGGCCTGGACCTTCTTGACGGCCTGCTTGATGATCTCACAGGACTGGAACATCTCCTCGATACGGATCATGTACCTTGCGTAGGAGTCTCCCTCCTTGAGGACGGGGACCTCGAAGTCGACAAGGTCGTAGTTGTCGTAGGGGTCGTCACGACGGATATCGAAGTCGACTCCGCATCCCCTCATTGCGGGACCGGTGAGACCCATGTTGGCGACCTGCTCGCGGGTGAGGTAGCTGATGCCCTTCATCCTGGACACGAAGATGGACGAGTCGTCGACGAGTGCGACGATGTCCCAGAGCGCCTTCTCGAAGCGCTCGACGGTCCTGAGGATGTCCCTGTCGAACAGCTCGGTGGTGTCGTTCCTGACTCCTCCGATACGGGGGTAGTTGGTGGTCATCCTGGCTCCGCAGAGCTTGACGTTCAGGTCGAGGAAGAACTCCCTCTCCCTCATGGACCACAGGAACACGGTGTAGCTTCCGAGGTCTGTTCCGACTGCGGCGAGCCACATCAGGTGGGACTGGATACGGCAGACCTCGTCCGCGACGATCCTGATCCACTTGGCCTTCTCGGGAATGTCGATTCCGAGCGCCTTCTCGACTGTCATGCAGTAGAGATGGGTGTACGTCATGGAAGCGGCATAGCAGAGACGGTCGGCCATGGGGATGATCTTGGGGTAGGTCCTGTTCTCGGTCTCCTTCTCCCAACCGCGGTGGAGGTAACCGACGATAGGCTCCGCATCGGTGACGATCTCTCCATCGACCTGAACCCTGAGGGTCCAGAGACCGTGGGAGAAGGGGTGCTGCGGACCCATCGTGAGCCACATCTTGTCGGTTTCCATCCTCTCTTCAATCTCTTTAACGGGTACAATAGAATCTGACATCATTCGGTCCCCCTGAGTTTGTAGGACTTCCTGAAGGGGAAGAACTCGTATGTCTTGGGTGTGAGGAGCCTCTCGAGCTTGGGGTGGTTGTCGAAGACGATACCGAAGAGCTCCCAGGTCTCCCTCTCGTGCCAGTTCGCGCCCTCCCAGATGGGGGTGACGGAATCGACATGGAGATCGTCGGCGGGGATGTCCACGGACAGCTCGATCATGACACCGTTGTAGTAGTTCGTGAGGTGGTACACCGTCGCGAGGTGGTCCACGTAGTCCACTCCGATGACCGTGGAGCAGTGCTCGAAGGTCAGGTTGTCGTGGATGTAGGAGCACACCTTGAAGATGTGCTCGCGGGGCACCTTGGCGTAAACCCTGCGGACCTCGGTCTTGACGACCTCGACGCAGGGGAATTTCTCGGGGAGAAGGGATGCTATCTCCTCGACGGTGGGGGTCTGGTAAACTGCATCTGCGTCCATTCTCAGTCCTCCCAGAACGTTCCCCTCTTGAAGTAGCTCTCGATCTTCTTCTGGAGGAGCATGAATCCGTCGATCATTGCATCGGGACGCGCGGGGCATCCGGGGATGTAGATGTCCACAGGCAGGATCTGGTCCAGACCCTGGACTGTGTTGTAGGAATCGTACCAGGGACCTCCGGAGATGGCGCACTCGCCCATCGCCACGACCCACTTGGGGTTGGGGATCTGCTCGTAGAGACGCCTGAGGTCGGGACGGATCTTCTTGGAGATCCAGCCGTTGACCAGAAGGATGTCGGTCTGCCTGGGTGAGGAACGGTAGATCATACCGTAACGCTCCGCATCGTACCTGGGGGCGGAGGCGGCGGCCATCTCGAGCGCACAGCAGGCGAGACCCCAGTGCAGAGGGTGCATGGAGTTCTTCATTGCCCAAGTCCAGATGGGACCGGTGAGCGAGTCGATGGTCTTCTTCGTTCCGGAGCTGAGGAGATCGTTGATCATGGCGTTGGACCACGACATGAACTCGTCAGCACTCATTGCAACTGCATGGGGGTAAAGGCTCATATCCATACGGTTTCCTCCTTTTTCAGGGCGTAAACGACCCCGAGAACAAGAATTCCGAAGAACATGATCATCAGAAGCTGTGCGTTGAGCGAAAGCCCAGAAAATGCCACAGCCCAGATCATCAAGAATGTCGCGACCAGGTCAAATACCACGAAAATGAGCGCAAATGCGTAGTACTGGAACCTGAACTGGACGTGAGCTTCTCCAATAGGAACCGAACCGCACTCATAGGTTGTCTCCATCCACTGAGTGGGTTTCTTGGGCCTAATGAACCTTGATGCCCACCATGCCAAAGGCGCGAATCCGAGAGCGAGAATGCTCACTATCGCTAATGGCATGTAGTACACAATTAGTGACATTGGTCGCGAGCATGAACTGTAAGTACATAAAGCTTCCACCACGCGTAATTATATAGTAAAGGGGAATCGGAGACGTTTTCCGACAGACGTCGAACGAAGCCAGCCTTTATTAACAGGCAACGCGAATCGAAAGCCATGGCATTCAGAATCGGCTTCATCGGAGCGGGGAAGATGGCGGAGGCCCTGATCGGCGGCCTCCTGGCGAAGGAGGTCTTCACCAGGGAGGAGATCGCCGCATGCGCCCCGAGCGAGGGGACGCGCAGACACATCGGGGACACCTACGGCGTGGCCGTGTACCCCCGTGCAGCGGACATCGTGCCCCTGGCGGACATCCTCGTCCTTGCGGTCAAACCCAAGCAGGTGGATGGGCTCTTCACCGAGGAGGGCGTGACCATCGGTCCGGGGAAAACCGTGCTCAGCCTGGTCGCGGGACTATCCATCTCGAGACTGAAATCATATGTGCCAGATGGTAAAATTGTGAGGGTCATGCCCAATCACTGCTGCATGGTCTTGGAGGGTGCGATGGGCTACACATGCGACGACTCCATGGACGGGGACGAGAGGTCCGAGATGGCCCGCATCCTCGGTTCGGTCGGATTGGCCGTGGAGGTCCAGGAGGCGTACATGGACGCCATCACGGGCATAGCCGGAAGCTCCCCCGCCTTCATGTACCTCGTCATAGACGCCATGGCGGATGCGGGTGTGCTGAACGGACTGTCCCGTAGGGATTCGATAGAACTGGCGGCACAGTCCATGCTAGGTGCCGCCAAGATGGTCCTGGAGACGGGCAAGCACCCGGATATCCTCAGGGACGAGGTGTGCTCCCCAGGTGGAACGACCATCGAGGGTGTGAGGACCCTCGAGGACATGGGGCTCCGTTCCGCGGTCATCGCTGCGGTGGACAACACCATCACGAAGTCCCGCAGGATGTCCGGCAACTGATTGGGATCATCTCCTGAAGAACGACTTCAGGAGCCCCATCGCCACCCTTGGCGAGTTGGCCCATATCGAACCCGCATCCCAATCCAGGTCCTTCTTGTTGCAGACCGTGGAGTTCATCATGCGAGTGCCCTCGTCCTTGGTCTCCCACAGCCTGGCCTCGCGCTCCTCCGGATCGGCGATCTTCATGATCTCGTCGACCCTGTGCATGAGGTCACGGGCGAACTCGGTCCTCTCGCATCTCTCCCTCAGCACATCGTCGCCTATGCGGCCGGCACCGTGCTCCATATGTGCGAGCTCTATCGCGGCATCGTAGGAGATCTCGGCGACGTCGTCACGGGTCATCCACTCCGTCTCGTAGGACAGGACGTGTTTCCAGGACGGGTTGTCCAGGAGGACGCGGTGCTCCTCGAGGGTACGGGCGCGGAGCCTGTATCCCCACTTCTCCGGCTCCTCGAAGACACGGCTCCCCGGATCGACGAAGGGCGCGAAGGGGGCGTTGTAGATGAAGAGCCCATCATCGCGGTTCACGGACGCCCACAGCCTCTCCGAGGCACGGGCACTGGACAGTGCGGACTCCCTATCCTGATAGGGGAGTCCGTTCATGTAGAACAGGTCGAACCTGCTGCAACCGTTGCGGAACGCCGCGGGGATCGTCTTCTCGATCGCCTCGTTGGTGTAGCCCTTCCCTAGCGCCAACCTGACCTTCTCATCATGGGAGTCGGGCGAGAACTCGATTGACCAACCGCCGTCGAAAGTCCTGTCCAGCTTCTGGAAGTACTCGGGGGTCGCCCCGTTGAAGAGCTCGACGACCACGTGGTTCTTTATGCGCTGCTCCCTGCAAGCCGCCAGGAAGCGGTCCGCGTAGTCCATGCTGTGCTGCCTCAGATCCCCGACGATGAATATCGGGGTGTCCAGATACGACTGGATGGTCGCCATGTCCTCGGCGAGCTTCTCGGGGCTCCTGTAGGCGGGGGCCTTCCTGCAGGCGACCTTCCCGTTGGCATAATGGGACCCTCCGCACTCGGCGCAGTTGATGGAGCAGCCCCTCACCGTGAAGACGGAGGTCAGCGGGAGCTTGTCCCATCCGTACCATGGGAGCGCCCCCGAGATGTCCATGTTGCGCATGACGCACTTGATCATGGTCCCGTAGTCGAACATCACCTCGTCCAGGGACGTCAACGAGTAGGTCAACCCGTTCTCGTGGATCCTGCCCTCATCGTCCTTCCACGTGAGGTTCGGGACCTCTGACAGGTCGCCTCCCCTCTGGAGGACCTCCATGAGGCGCACGGTGGGCACCTCGGTGGTGTCCCCGCGCATCACCATGTCCACCTCCGGACGCTCGATGAGCTCCCTGTGGAAGTACGATGAGGTCAGGCCCCCCAGCTCGACCTTCGCGTTCGGATGGTACTTCTTCACTATCTTCGCGAGTTCCAATGCACCGTGCGCATGCGGCATCCAATGAAGGTCGATGGCGAAGACGTCCGCATCCAGTCCCCTGACCCTCCTCTCCACGTCGAACCTGTCGCTCTGGAGCATCTGGACGGCTATGTTCACTATCCTGGTCTTGAAACCGGCGGCCTCCAGGTGGCTGGAGATCGTCATGAACCCTATGGGGTACATCTCGAACACTGGGGACGACGGTATGACGTCGCTGACCGGTCCGTAGAATATGGGTTTCTTGCGGAAGTCGTATACACTGGGGGCATGCATGAAGATGATGTCTGATTTCATCCGATCACTTACCGTAACGTCTCTTGCGCCTCTGGTACGTCCTTATCGCACGCAGGAGATCTATGTACCTGAACCCGGGCCAGTAGACGTCCGTGAAGTAGAGTTCGGAGTACGCCATCTGCCAGAGTAGGAAGTTGGAGATGCGGACCTCGCCCGATGTGCGCAGGATCAGGTCCGGATCCGGGACACCATGGGTGGAGATGAACCCGGACACCATCGCCTCGTTGATGTCGGACACCTCGATCTCCCCGTCCACCGCCCGCTGCGCTAT
The DNA here is from genome assembly GCA_045596945.1 of Candidatus Methanomethylophilaceae archaeon. Taxonomy (GTDB): domain Archaea; phylum Thermoplasmatota; class Thermoplasmata; order Methanomassiliicoccales; family Methanomethylophilaceae; genus Methanoprimaticola. The sequence goes on from JAZODL010000128.1 coordinate 5,609, forward strand.
CTCGCGGACGGCGTTGGTGATGTCCTGTCTGCCACCGTATGCGATGGCCATGTTCAATGTGTAGTCGGAGTATCCGCGTGTACGGTCCAGGGCGTACTCCATCGCCTCCAGGACGTTGTCCGGGAGCATGTCGGGGTCGCCGATGACCTTTATCGCCACCCTCCTGCGGTGGATCTCGGAATCGTCGGCGAACTCGTAGAGGGACTTCTCCAGAAGGTCCATCAGGTAATCGACCTCGTCGGGATCCCTGTTGAAGTTCTCGGTGGAGAACGCGTACACGGTCAGGTTCCTGATGTCCAGGTCGAGGCACCAGTGGAGCACCTCCTCCAGCTTCTCCCTGCCGAGCCTGTGGCCCTCCATGGGTTCGGTGCCCAGGACCTCCTCGGCGTACCTGCGGTTGCCGTCCATGATGACGGCCAGGTGATCGGGCATGCCGCCCCTGCGGACCTCGCGGTCTATCATCGACTCGTAGGCGGAGTATGCCCTGTCGGTGATCGCACGGGGGACCTCCATCTGATCACTCGAAATCCTCGGGTATCCCAGCCGCCCTCTCCCCGAGGTCGAAGCAACCTATGGCCGCGACGGCGCCTATGACACCCTTCATTCCGGTGACGCTGATTATCTGGACACCGTTCTCGCCCGCCACCCTCACGGCATCCTCCGGGGTGTACAGGACGCTCTTGCAGCTCCATCCGAAGTCCCTGAGGGGCTCGGGTATGCGCAGACCCTGGTACACTGTCATGACCGTGTCCTCGGAGTAGGACTCCTTCCTGATGAAGTCAACGGCGAACTCGATGAGTGCCGGGACCTCCTCCTCCCTGACCGCGAAAGACACCGCGGTGGAGCAGCAGTTGGTCGTCTTGTTGGGCACACGGGGGTTGAGCTGGATGATCTTGTGCTCGATGAACCTCCCGATGGGGCACTCCGTCCCCAGCCTCATGGTCGAGACCCATGACGCGCCCTTCTCCTTCGTGTCGGTGTCGTCGACGCCTATCACCACGCGCACCATCTTGGGTGTGATGATGTCGACGGTCGCACGGTGGGCACCGCCCATCTTGAAGTCGTCGGGGTACTCGGTGCGGATGACGTCGGGGCACTGGGGGATGCAGGCACCGATGCCGACGGATGCCCCCGCTATCCCGAACCAGGTCGTGCGGACCTCGTCGCCCTCCACACGGAGGGCGCTGATCCCCTGTCCCCCCATCTCCAGGGATACGGGGCCGAACCTGAGCTCCCTCTCACCTATCACGGTGTCCATGACGAGGGTGTTGGCCCCCAGCCTGATGTCCTCGATCACACCGCCGGTGCGCTTCCTGTTGACATAGTCCCATTCGCTGGGGCCCTTGGCGGAGCACATCTCGATTACCTGTGCGATGCCCGCATCCTCGTCCACGAGGGTCATGAACCCCTTGCAGAACATCCTGCCGTACCTCTCACGGACCTCGTCGGGCCTCAGAACCTGAACCATGTCACTCATCCTCTTCGTAATCTGGATCGTAATCTTCCGGATCGGCTATCGATATCGCCTCCGGGGGGACGCTCCTGCACAGGTAGACCGTGCGCGCCGCCCTTCCTATGTCGGAACCCATGTCCATGCACTCGTCCGCATCCACGACCAGGATGACTGGATCGTCCACGCGGACCGATCCTGCACGGACCGCGTCCCTGTACGTCAGGGACAGATGGACCATTGCGCGGTCCGACGGGTATATCCCCGACTCCAGGAGCAGTTCCGCCTCCTCGGGGGTGGCGGGGTAGAACAGCTCCTCGGGGATGTTCTCGCAATCGAGCCTGATATCCAAGGGTATCGTGTGTCCGTATGTGGCACGGATCTTGCCGCCGGAGACCACGTACCTCCCCTTGGGATCGGTGTCGACGAGCGCCTCGATGTGCCTGGTCCTTATCCATCCGGCCATGCGGGAGTTGCGGTCCTTGACCTTGTTCAGGACATCGCGCATGGAAACGAAACCCTGGTCGTCCATTGGAAGCCCGTACTTCCCGTGCCTCAGGATGCCGGCGAGGGTACGACCGACCTTCTCGACCTCGTAATCGGACATTATGAACCTGCCCTCCTCCCCGCAGTACGGGCAGCGCTCACTGCGGTGGTATCCGTGCTCCTCGCATTCGCGTATCAACTCGATACCTCCAACGCCCTCTCCGCGGCCTTCACCGCATTGGCCATGAGCATACAGATGGTCATCGGACCGACGCCTCCGGGAACGGGGGTGATCGCGGACACCTTGTCCTTGACCGCATCGAAATCGACATCCCCGACGAGCCTGCTACCCTTGGGATGCGTGGGGTCCTCCACCCTGTTGGTGCCCACGTCGATGACCACCGCTCCCTCCCTGACCATGTCGGGTGTGATGAAACGGGGCTTCCCGATCGCGACTATGAGGATGTCCGCCTGCCTGGTTATGGATGCCAGATCCTTCGTGCGGGAGTGTACGACCGTGACCGTGGAGTCCGCACCCAGTCCCTTCTGGACCATCATGGCGGACATCGGCTTGCCCCCGATGTTGCTGCGACCGACGACTACGACGTGCTTCCCGGAGGTCTCTACCCCGGACCGGATCAGCATCTGCTGGACTCCGGCGGGCGTGGCGGGGAGGAAGTCGGGGTTGCCTATGAGGACGCGTCCCACGTTGGAGGGGTGGAAGCAGTCCACATCCTTGGAGGGGGAGATGGCGTTGATGACCTGCTCCTCGTCCAGGTGGGGGGGTAGCGGGAGCTGCACCAGGAAACCGTGTATCGAGGGATCCTCGTTCAGCTCGCGGACCTTGCCCATGAGCTGCTCCTGCGTCGTGTCAGCAGGCATGCGCACGGTGACGGAGTGCATCCCCAGTTCCTCGCACATCTCACCCTTCTTCCTCACATAGACCTGTGAGGCGGGATCCTCGCCGACGAGAACGACTGCAAGCCCGGGCACCATGCCCTTGGATTTGAGCGCCTCTATTCTCTGTCTGAGTTCTCCATAGATCTCCTCAGAAACGTCCTTCCCGAGGATGAGGTTCGTAGTCATTTGGTCACCTGGGCGGTTCAATGCTCGGCAGCCTATATATTTCTTTATTATAGGTCGGACGGGCGGCACGCACACGTGCCATCCGATGTCTCCGGGGCGGTGTGCCAGAGGTCAACGGACCAGGGCGGCCGCCCTGAACCCGCCGTCGAGGATCCCCTCCAGGACCCTGCGGACGGAACCCACGTTGGATTCGACCCCGAGACGGTCCATGGGACCGTTGACACGGCCCTCCACCATATGCCATGTATGGGTTGCCAACACGAACTCGTCGGCGGTCGAGGACATCGCAAATTCTATGTAGTCCTCGGTGGTGCGGCGCCCCTCGTGCAGTGGCCAAAGGTACGCGGCGATGGTCCTGCCCTCGCGGTCCAGTCCCTTGGGGACCGGGTGCTCCACCAATCCGTTGGGGAGGCTGTGCGTACCCGTCCCGGGTTCGGCATAGAACGACGAATCATGGACTATGCCCAATGACGACACGGCATCCAGGACGCGTCCGTCCACGGACATGTACGGGGCCCTGAAACACACGGGACGCGACACGTTGTCGGACACCGCCTCGAACCCCGTGCGCAGGATGCCCTCCAACTCGCCATCGGTCGGACGGAGCCCGGTCGAGGCCCCAGTCAGATCCTCATGGTCGTATCCATGGAACCCTATGCAGTGACCGGATATGCTGGAACAGTCGATCGTCTCGGATGTCCTGCCCTCCACGAAGAACGTCGCGACGATCCCGAGGTCGTCCAACAGGTCCAGGAGGACCGCGAGACCGCGGTCGGCGGATGAGAAACGGGGGGAATCCCCCATGCCACGGTCGATGGACCCGGCCGCGAACTCTCCCCCGCGGGGGAGGTTCACATCACGGTCCAGGTCCACCGTGAACACCAGTTCCCTCATATGCTGCGGGGCGACGAGGACACGCGTTTGATCAGCATGCCCTCCACATCCATCGGATGGTACTTCATGGCGGTCTCGCGTGCGCGCTTCAGCTTCGCCTCGCTCTCGGCGTAGATCGTCAGGAGCTTCTCGCCCGCCTCGACCCTCTGCCCCTTCTTGAGGTGGATCACGAGCCCGGCACCCTTGTCGTTCGGTGCACCGGCCGCCTTGGCGATGGCGACGATGTCCTTGTTGTGGATCGCATGGATGTACCCTGACTTCATGGACACGAGGTCGAAGGAGTACTTGCCCGGGACGAGGTCGCTGGACTTCAGATCTGACCTGCCGCCCTGTGCGACCACGATCTGCATGAACTTCTCGTACGCCGCGCCGGACTCCAGTATCTCCCTCGCCCTGACCGCCCCGTCGGGTATCCCCGCCATGTCCAGGATGATGCCCGCACATTCGCAGGCCTTCTCCACGACGCTCGCAGGATGCTTGGAACCCTCCAGGATGCTTATGCACTCCCTGGCCTCCAGCACCGGGCCGACCGCGTTGCCCACAGGCTGGTCCGCGTACGTTATGGCGCACTCCACATGCATGTCCAGCTTCTCCCCCAGGTCCATCAGGTCGCGTGCGTAGTTGCGGGCGACCTCGAGGGTGGGCACCTTCGTGCCGGACCCGGTGGGGATGTCCACGAGGAGATGGGTCGCACCGACGGCGACCTTCTTGCTCATGATTGATGCGAGCATCTGCGCACGGGGGTTTATCCCGAGCGGATGCTCGATGTTGATGACCATGTCATCGACGGGGGCGAGGTTCATCCCGCCTCCCCAGGCGAACACGCCGCCGATCTCCTCCGAGACCCTCTTCAACCTGTCCGCATCGATGAGGACGTCGCAGAACGTCTCCACGAAATCGGATGTTCCGCATGCACTGCTGATCGCACGCGAGGAGAGCTTCGGGATCATTATGCCCGCCGCGGCCACTATGGACACCACGATGGGTGTGATCTTGTTCCCGGGGATGCCCCCGAGGCTGTGGAAGTCGAAAACGGGCTCCCTGTCGAACTTGATGATCGTACCCGTGTTGGCCATCGCCCTGGTGAAGTGGGCGATCTCCTCGATGTCCATGCCGTTTATCTGGAGGGCGGTGAGCCATGCCGAGATCTCGATCTTCGACAGCCTGTTCTCCAGGATGTCCTCGACGATCGCCTCGATCTCCTCCTTCTCCAGCTTCTCCCTGTCCATCTTCCTGCGGATGGAGCGCACGGAGTCGGGCTTCTGGGAGTACGTCACGCTCACCGTGTCGCCCTCCGCGATGCCGCACTTGGCCATCACGGACGCGGGGACCATCACAACCCCCTTCTCCACCAGCGTGTCCGACCTGCTGACCAGCACTATGGCCGACCTGGGGCCGGACACGGACACGCGGTCGTTCTCCTGTACGCCTATCTCCACGCAGTCGTCGTCGTGCAGAAGGACCGTGGGCTCCGACGAGTCCACATCGTAGTATCTGACTTCCAACCTCATTTCAATCCCCACTTCTCGAGGGCGAGCCTGAGCTCCCTGTGTGTCTCGGCGTACTCCTGCACGGGTACACCCTCGTATGCGGCATCGACCGCCTGGCACATGGCCATCGCACCCCCCCTGACCCCGTCCGGGTGTCCGGCGACACCGCCTCCGGCCTGAATCTGGACGTTGAATCCGGAACGCTCCACTATCGCCCCGACGACACCGGGGTACACCCCTCCGGAGCACACGGGCATCATGCCCTTGTACGGGACGTCGTCCCCGAGGCACGCGACGAGGTTGCTGTCCTCATGGGCGTCGGCGGACATCTTGCCCGCACCCAGCGTACCTATGTGGAGCGCATCCCCTCCGCACATACGGACGAGCTTGGTGAACGGCAGCATCGCCACACCGTGCAGGGGGTTCTTGGTGATCGCCCCGTGCATGGTCCTGTGCACGTGTATCGGCACCTTTATCGACGGGTCCTCGGCGAGGGCCTGCACCGCGGAGAAACCGCATGTGATGACGTCGACCATGATCTGCCTAGCCCCCCATGACTGCACCCTCTCCGCCAGCTCAACTATCCTGTCCGTGCGGGTGCTCACGTTGATGGCGTGTATCATCCTGTGGCCCTCCTCCTCGAGACGGTCCAGGGCCTCGGACACCATGACCGTCCTGTCCTCTATGGGGCAGAACGCCTGGTCAACGAGGGTCTCGTCGTCCTTGGAGTTGGTGAGCCCGCCGGAACCGGCCTCGTACACGTACTGGGCGGTCCTCTCGGGGGACAGTCCTATCTTCGGTTTGACTATGGTGCCGACCAGGGGCTTCTCGGGACGGTCCAGCATGCGCCTGATGCCCTCCGCACCGAACTTGGGTCCCCTGAACTGCGACGTGATCTCGCGGGGGAACACGACGTCCTCCAGCCTGACCCCATCGAGCGCACCGAGTCCGAACAGGTTGCCCGCGATGACGCTGAGGATCTGCGGGACGGATCCGACCTCCACGCTGAAGTCCTCCACGGGGAACCCCACGGTGATGACGTCGCCCGAGATGTCCGTGACCCTGGCGCCGAGACGCCCGATGATCTCCGGATCGAGTGTGGATATACCGGTCCATGTACCCGTGGACTGTTCCGCCGCTATGGCGTCGGCGGCCTTCTCGATGGGCAGTTTCGAAGTCACGCGGTATTTGCAGATGACGTATCTGTCGGGGTCCACGGGCTCCCCCAGGTGAAGGTATGTGTAACCATCCATGCGATCATCCCCTAAGGATCTCGTCCCCGAACTGCCTGACCATGACGTCGTACACCGAACCCGGGGAGATCATCCCGAGCTCGGTTATTATCGCGTCTATGTACCTTGCGGGCGTGCTGTCGAAGACAGGATTGAATATCTTTACCGAGTCGGGGACCTCTCCCGGCCTCACGACCTCGGAGATGTCCCTCTCCTCGATGGTCACCATGTCCCCGTAAAGGGTCATCGGTGAGAACTTGTACGTCTCGCTGCAGACGTAGAACTGCACACGGGCCTCATGGGCCGCCAGGGCCAGCTGGGATGTGCCGACCTTGTTGACGAGCGCCCCGTGGGAGGTCACGGTGTCCGCACCCACGAAGACCTTGTCCACCCTCTTCATAACCGAGCGCACCGCACTGTCTATGATGAGTGTCGTGTCGATCCCCGCCGAGGCCAGGTCGTTCACCGTCAGTATCCCCTGCCTCCACGGACGCGACTCGGTCGCGTAGACCCTGATGTCCTTCCCCTGCCTGTGGGCCTCCTTTATGACCCCCAGGGCGGCGCTGCTGTTGCAGTGCGTCAGGATGGTGTCCCCGTCGGAGATCCTCTTGGCACCTGTGCGGGCGATCTCCTCCACCGCCGTCAGGGACCTCCTGACGAAATCCTCCGAATTGGACACGACGAGTTCCCGGACATCAGCCACGGATCTGCAGCCCTCGACCCCTCTCAGGGTGGCATGAACCCCGTTCCACAGGGACACGGCCGTGGGCCTCGACGCCAGGATGGTGTCCCTGGCGAGGGCCAGTTCGGAAATGAAGGCATCAATGTCGGACCCGGCGTATTCGCGCGCCATGTCGCCCAGGGCGGTCGATCCCGCACGGGCTATCCTTCCCGCGCCGCGGATGGTCATGTCGCGTATCTTGTCTGCCGTATCGGATACTGCTGTGTGCACACGGGACAATCCATCTGCGTGGTTAAATAGGGAACAGGTGGGACGTTCGGAGGGGTGGACGCCCCCGATCACACCAGGATCACGGAACGGACCAGTGCCCTGGCGGCGTCGATCCCGTAGGAGAGGTACATCGCGGCGACTATCGCCTCGAAGCAGTCGGCACGCATGTTCTCCTCCACCACCTTGGCACCGCCCACCACGTGGCCCCCGCCCACACGCATAACGGAATCGATGTCCATGCCGCTGGCGAGGACGCGATCCGAGACCATGCGGTTGGCTACCTTGTCCTGCTTGTAATCGGTCATCGCCCCCTCTCTGAGATCCGTGTCGGCGTAGACGGACTCGCACACGAGGAACTCCAGGACCGCATCCCCCAGGAACTCCAACCTCTCGTAGGATTCCAGGTGCACCGGGGGGTTCCGGTCGGCCGCCTCGTTCGAATAGCTGTCATGGGTGAGCGCCGTGCAGAAGAGTTCCAACGCCTCCCTCGGGACACCCCTCAGGTTGAAGGGGGGACGCGCGAGGAACATACGGACATCCATCTCGAAATCGGTCTCCATCGGAGGTGTATCCGGAGAGACCAATTTAGCCGTGATGGATGCGTGTGCGTGCACAGGATACATATTTTTACGACCGCGGACATGTCGGAGCATGGCCGGTAAGAAGCGTGTGAGGATGAGAGGGGTAAAACACTCCACCAAGAGAATGGAGGATGAGCTCCTGGAACGTTCCAGGACCCTTGCGGACAATCCCGGACTCCTCAGACCGCAATGCGCCGGCAACTGCAGGAAATGCGTTTTCGACAAACCGTTCAAGGAGATCGATGCACTCCAGAAGATACGCGACAACCCCGATGCCCTCATCAAGGCCGCCTCCAAGTTCGGGGGAGACGACATCGTCAGGGCATACGCCGGTACGATATCCCTTGCGGCGGCCGGATCCGTGCCGCTCCTGGGGACCGCATCCCTGGGTGGGGAGAAGGTCTCCTACGCGGTCAGGGGATCCGTGGGCGCGGACAAGCTCATCGGCTGCCAGTACTACACCGATCCGAAGATCAGGCTCCTGCTCTACAACCAGGTCATCAAGAAACACAAACTCCATCTGTACTCCTTCGGGGAGGAGGTCGTGTGCTCGGACAAACCCAACATGCCCGAGGACTACCTCTACGACACGTTCTGGGAGACCCCGTA
>JAZODL010000129.1:0-5721 GCA_045596945.1 Candidatus Methanomethylophilaceae archaeon
TGCAGGTCGGATGCGACCCCAAGCACGACTCCACCAGGCTCCTCCTCGGAGGGGAGGCGCAGAAGACGGTTCTGGAGTACGTGCGTTCCGTGCCGCTCCCCCAGAGGAGGTTGGAGGACATCATCGTTGAGGGCACCGCGGGGGTCCTCTGTGCGGAGGCCGGCGGACCGGAGCCCGGGATAGGGTGCGCCGGTCGCGGGATCCTCACGACCTTCGACACGCTCAGGAAGCTCGGTGCCGACGACCTGGACACCGATGTGAGGGTTTACGACGTCCTGGGCGACGTGGTCTGCGGGGGGTTCGCCGTCCCGTTGAGGGGCGAGTACGCAGACGGTATAATCCTGGTAACATCCGGCGAGTTCATGTCCATGTACGCCGCCAACAACATCATGAAGGGTCTGGAGAACTTCGACACCGGGTCCCCCCGCCTCATAGGCATAATCCTCAACTCCCGCGGTGTCAAGGGGGAGGAGGAGACCGTCCGCAGGTTCGCGGCGGCCACTGGTACCGAGGTCATATCGGTCATACCCCGCGACAGGCTCTTCGCCGAGGCGGAGGCGGCGGGTCACACCGTCAGGGAGCTCCACCCCGATTCGGAGGTCGCGGCATCGCTCGATGCGATAGCCCAGCGTATCCTCGACGTGTCCGAGGGCAGGGTCGCGGCCGTCGCCCCGACCCCCCTCGACGACGACCAGATGTCCGACCTGGCTGCCGGGAGGGAGATCCGTCCCCCGTCCGGCGGCGTCCCCGTCGCACGATCGGGTTGCCACGGGTGCGGGACCAGGAGGTCCATCCGGGATCACCGCGTCATGAGCTCATGTGCGGCCTACGGCGCCACGGCGGCGTTCCTGAAGATGAACGATGTCGCCGTGGTGATCCACGGGCCCCGCAGCTGCCAGTACCTGATGGCGACCACCCGCGGGAAGGCGATACTGGATCTGTACTCCCGTGGGGTGTACGCCATGGACCCTCAGTGCAACATCCGCTGCACCATGATGGACGACAGCGCATCGATATTCGGGGGCATCGGGTTCCTCGAGGAGACGCTGGAGGCCACGGTGGCCGAGGGTTTCCGCGAGATAGCCGTGGTCACCACCTGCATGCCCGGGATTATAGGGGACGACTGCGAGGCCCTGTTGAGAAGGGTCGCGGGACTGCACCCCGACGTGCGCTTCCACCTGGTCCCCACCGACGGGGACATATGCGGGGAGTACACGGACGGATTCATGATGGCTGCTGATGCGATCGCGGACATGATAGACCCCGATGTGCCGGTGGAACCGGGTTACGTGAACCTGATCGGCACGTCGTTCTTCGACCTCCAGTCCCGGGAGCACGCCCGGGAGCTGGAGCGCATGCTGGCCCGCTTCGGACTCAGGGAGAACTGCAGGTTCCTGGACGAGACCACCTCGGACACCGTGAGGAACTACTGCAGGGCGTCCATGGACATGATGGTCACGGACAATGCCAACTCCCGCGAGCTGGCATCCATAATAGAATCCAGGACGGGCCGCAGGCCGTTCCCCGTCCCCATGCCGGTGGGTCTGCACGACTACACCGAGTGGCTCCGCGCCGTGGGATCCGAACTCGGGATGGGGGCCGAGGCCGAGGAGGAGGTCGGCAACGTCCGTGCGGAGTACGATGCGTTCGTGGCCGACCACCGCCACAGGTTCGCCGGGAAGAGGGTGATTGTGATGAACAAGCTCACGCACAACGTGGACTGGCTTATAGATCTGCTGCAGGACCTGGGTGCCGACATCGTCAGGGTCGGTTTCGTCCCGAGCCCCCGCAAGAACGGTTCCTGCATCCACTCCCGCCACACCGACATGATCACCACCGACTACGAGGTGGAGGACCTCCTGGAGGACATGTCCGCTCTGGATCCCGATTTGCTGATCAGCGACATAGCCAGGCCCCTTTCCGGGAGGTGCCGCATGGCACGTTTCGGCAAGGTCGGCGTGGGGGTGAGGTCCGTGCTCGAGTACGCAGAGTACGTGGAGAACATAATGCGCCTCCCGAACGACGAGGGCTGGAAGGAGGGGAGGGTGATAAGATGACCAGGGTCCTGCCGGACGGTTTCAACGGGGCGATAATGGCCGTGGAGAGCATCTCCGACGCGATGGTGTTCCTGCACGGGCCGGGTGGATGCAGGGTGAGGCACATGGTGCACTCGACGGCGGTCTATCCGAGGGACGACCCCGACGACAATCTGGACTTCTTCTCGCCGTACTTCTACGGGTACCCGAGGGTTCCCGCCACGTACCTCGACGAGTACGATTTCATCAACGGTGCCGCGTACAAGGTCCGCGAGGGGCTCCCGATCGTGGAGTCCCGCAGACCGGAGTTCGCGGTGATCATCAACTCCCCGGGTGCCGGGCTGATCGGCGACAACCACGAGAAGGCCATACACGACCTCGGGTTGGAGTCGAAGGTGGTGTACATGGACGAGTCCCTCGTCTCCATGCCGGTCACCATGTGCTACGGGCACATGCTGAGGACCGTCCTGGAGGGTCTGGGTCCGGTAAGGGACTCGCCCCGTCCCGGGACGGTGGTCCTCCTGGGACTCACCATCATGGACAAGGACTGGAGGGCGGCCACGGAGGAGCTGTGCGGACTCGTGGAGTCCATGGGTCTGGAGGTCGTCGCGGTCCCCGGCGCGGGGGCGACGGTGTCCGAGCTCAGGGGATCCCTGAACGCAGAGTACGCCGTCGTAGTGTGCCCGGAGGCCTGTCAGGGTCTCGTTGACTACTACGCGGACAACGGGGTCCGCGTCGTCCGTTCGACTCACGGTGCCCCAGTGGGCTTCGACGCGACCGAGGGGTGGATCCGCACGGTGGCGGAGGCCGCCGGATGCGATCCCGCACCCGCACTGGCGAGGGTCCGCCGTGCACGCGACAGGGTCCTGGAGAAGTTCGTCGGGATGAAGTACAACGCCCTTCGCATCAAGGGTATGACGTTCTCCGCCGCAGGGATAGCATCCGTGGTCAGGCCGCTCACCGAGTGGCTGTACACCTACCTGTGCATGGCACCGGTGGCGGTGGACGTGGATCCGGGTGCGGATCCGGACGAGGTGGATGCCGTGAGGTCGTTCCTGGAGTCCATCGACTATGCGGAATCGTTCGGGAGGCCCCCCGTCCACGGTTGCGGGGCGGTGTTCTCCGAGGGTCTTACCGCGGTGACGATGTCCGTCAACGGCGGATGCAGGGTCGGGGTCCCCATCGGACATTCGTCCATGGGGCTCGACGACGTGATCCCCCGTCCGATATACGGGGTGCAGGGCTCCCTCTACATCCTGGACGAGATGCTCCACGGTGCGAGGGTCAATTGAAACGGCGGGGGCCGTCCCCCGTCATCCGTTTCCTTTGAAACGCTCATCATCCGTCGAACTGGGAGTGGTACAGTCTGTGGTAGAACCCGCCTTTCGCGAGGAGCTCCGCATGCGTGCCCTGCTCCACGACGTCGCCGTCATCCATGACCAGTATCAGATCGGAGTCGCGGATGGTGGACAGCCTGTGCGCGATTATGAACGAGGTCCTCCCGGCGGTGAGTCCCGACATCGTCATCTGGATCCTGCGCTCGGTCCTGGTGTCCACCGAGCTGGTGGCCTCGTCCAGGATGAGCATCGGCGCCCTGTCCACCATGGCGCGGGCGATGGTCAGCTGCTGTCTCTGTCCCGCGGAGAGCTCCAGGTCGCGTCCGATCACGGTGTCGTACCCGTCCGGTAGCCCCTCGACGAACCCGTGTATCCCCACGGCCTCGCACGCCGCCCTGATCTCCCCGTCGGAGACGTCGTTGCAGTAGGCCACGTTGTCCCCGATGGTCCCGTCCATGAGCCAGGTGTCCTGCAGGACCATGCAGAACAGGTCATGGACCTGTTCCCTGGTCATGGTGTATATGGACCGGCCGTCGATGAGGATGTCCCCTGAATCCGCGTCGTAGAACCTCATCAGCAGATTCACGAGCGTGGTCTTCCCAGCACCGGTCGGCCCCACTATGGCGACCCTCTGACCCGGTTCCACCACCAGGTCGAGTCCGTGGATGACCTCCCTGTCGGGGCCGTACCCGAAGCGGACGTCCCTGAACTCGACGCGTCCGAGTACCTCGCCGACCGGTTCCGCAACGGGATCGGGTGTCATCTCCTCGTGGTCCAGGAACCCGAAGATGCGTTCCGATGCCGCTCCCGCTGCCTGCAGCCTGCTGATGGAGCTGGAGATCATGTCGAAGGGTCCCGCGAACATCTTCACGTACACGATGAAGGCGACGATCACACCGATGGTGATCTCCCCCTCCAGGACCATGAGCGCACCGACCAGGCACACGAGCACGTAGCTTATGTTCCCGACGAAACCCGTCATCGCCGGGAGCAGGCCCACCGTGATCTCGGATTTCAGGCAGCTGTCCCTGAGGTTCTCGTTGATCCTGTCGAACCTGCCCTTGGCCTCCCTCTCCCCGCAGTAGGCCATGACGACCCTCTTTGAGGAGTAGACCTCCGACACCAGGCCGTACATCCTGCCGATGTTCTCCTGCTGGTTGCGGTAGTACTTCTGTGTGACCTTGATGATGAGCGCGGATGCGGCTATCCCCAGCAGTGACGATGAGACCGCGATGAAGGCGAGCCTGTAGTCGGTGAGGACCATCATGGTCAGACACATCACGAACGTCGTTATCCCGAGGATGAACGCGCCCATGCTGTTGTTGAGGGCCGCGCCTATGGTGTCGGTGTCGTTGGTGAACCTGCTCATCAGGTCCCCGCGGCCCAGGGAGTCGATGTACCCGAGCGGGAGGCGGTCCATCTTGGCCGCCAGGTCCTCGCGGAGGTGTCCGCTGATCCTCTGGGAAACCGAGGAGGTGGTGCGGTGGCGCAGGAAGGACATGGTGCTGGACAGGGTGTATATCAGCAGGACGGTGAGTCCCAGCCACGAGACGGCTGCGAGGTCGATCGTCCCCGAGGACAGTCCCGCCTCGATGGTGTCGGCCATGGCGCTGATCCTGTTGGGGGCCTGGGACGACAGCCCCGCCTCCATTGCGGCGAACACCACGGCCAGGAGCATGTACCAGCGGTACCTGCCCATGTAGCGTATTATCCTGCCCCAGGCCCTCGCCACGGATTCCGGTTTGTCCATGACGACACCCGAGGGGTTCTTGCTCCTCCCCGTCATCAGAGCGTGCCTGGCGGCCATCTCACTCCGCCCCCTCGATCTGCGATTCGGCGATCTCCCTGTACACCGTGCACGACGACATCAGCTCGTCGTGGGTCCCGATTCCCGCGATGCGCCCCCCGTCCAGGACGACGATCCTGTCGGAACCGATGACCGTCCCGATCCTCTGCGCGACCACGATGACCGTGGCGTCGGGGAAACGCTCCCTGAGGGCGGTGCGCACATCGCGGTCGGTCCTGAAGTCCAGTGCGGAGAAGGAGTCGTCGAACACGAATATCCCGGGGGATTTGTGCACCGCGCGTGCTATGGATATCCTCTGCTTCTGTCCTCCGGAGAGGTTCCTCCCCCTCTCCTCGATCCTGGAGTCCAGGCCGCCCATGTCCTCCACGAACGTGTCCGCCCTCGCGGTGCGCAGGGCGTCCACGATGCTGTCGTCCGACGAGGACTCCGAACCGTACGAGACGTTGGACCTCACGGTCCCGGAGAGCACGGAGTTGTCCTGGGAGACGAACCCGATGTTCCCGCGCAGGGCGTCCAGGTCCAGGTCCCCTATGGGGGCGCC
>JAZODL010000130.1:0-3196 GCA_045596945.1 Candidatus Methanomethylophilaceae archaeon
GACGACGACGGGATATACTCTGTCACTGTAAGGTCCGACATGACCATCCAAACCCTTTACCGCGTCACCCTCCCGGAGACCGGGGGGTACAGCGCATCGTTGTACAACTTCGACAGCGACGTCGACGAGAGGTACGCCTTCAACTTCACCGGGTACATAGACGCGGTGGAGTACGGCGAGATGTCGGGCGGACTGTGGATCTCCGAACACGGGGCGGTCTGCGTGATGGCCGACGACGGCAACTACATCTCCACCACGGGTTCCCCCACCGATACCCTCCTGTGGGAGAGGTACATCTGCTGGGACCCCGACATGGACGGCATCACCGTTTTCGGACTCCCCGAGAACCATGTGACGATCGACTTCGACGGCGAATTCCTCGTGGACGGCAGGTTCGTGTCCGGGGACCTCAAGGTCCGCATGTGGAAGTACGTGTCCGCCAGGTTCGTCAGCACCGACGGTCCCGTGACCATAACCGCGACCGAGGCCGACGGAGACAGGAGGGAGCTCTCCCTGTACCCCGACAGCATCATCCGCTTCTTCACGGGGAACGAGGACCTCTGCATATCGTACGAGCACAGGGGCATAGCCTGACGCACATCCCGTGTGACCCGCAGTATTGTTTAAATCGGAACCGGGGGATTCGTCCCCCATGTTCTGTCCCTACTGCGGGAGGAGGTTCAGGGGGAGCCTGAACCGCTACTGCCCGTTCTGCGGCGAGTACATCTCCGACACCGTGGACCTCCGCACCAGGGGAACCTACATCCTAGAGGGCATCAGGTCGCTGTCCACCCCCGAGAGGGCCAGGGACAGGCGCATCCTGATCATCGGCGCCGCGGCCATAGCGGTCATGTTCCTGGCCATGGTCCTGATCACCTACCCCGGAGGGGAGCCGGACGACGGCCCCGTCGGGGACAACATCCTCACCATA
Organism: Candidatus Methanomethylophilaceae archaeon; assembly: GCA_045596945.1. Taxonomy (GTDB): domain Archaea; phylum Thermoplasmatota; class Thermoplasmata; order Methanomassiliicoccales; family Methanomethylophilaceae; genus Methanoprimaticola. The sequence goes on from JAZODL010000130.1 coordinate 932, forward strand.
GGCGACGGGTACATCGAGCTCGGGGGTGCGTTCGGGGACGGGGACCTGAACGCATACGTCAACTCCGGGAACGGCGTCGTCATCTACATATCCAACGAGGCGGCGGAGGGTTACGACGAGTTCTACTGGATCCTCCACGACGAGAACTCCAACGACAGCGACAGCATCACGAGCACCGAACCGGAGATGCTCTGGATCCTGCCGGAGGCGGGGAGGTACACGGTGACCGCGTACCGCATCGTCGACGGTGAGAGCGAGTACGGCTCCGCACTCGTGGGGACCCTCGTCTACAGGGACGACAAGGATGTCAGGTACTCCTGGACCCACCTCGGCCACAGGAACGAGATCCTCTCGACCGTCGCGATGGACGATGTGGCCCTGTACTCGTCCGCGGACGCCGTGGGTCCGGATATCAGGTACGGACTGTCCCCGGGATCGGTTTCCGACCTCGTGGTGACGTCCGGGTCGGTCGGGACGCTCACGGACAGACTGGCCAGGTGCTACGACCAGTGGTACGGCGACCACCGCACGGACCGTGTCGGATACGCATCTTTCATCCTGTCGTTCGTGCAGCAGTGCATGGACTTCGCACACGACACCGAGAACTACCACCGCTCCGACTACTGGGCGTTCCCCGCCGAGACCCTCTTCAACGGCTGCGGCGACGAGGAGGACCTCTCGATCCTCCTGACGTCCATATACAGGTCCGCAGGATACGACGCCGGCATCGTGAACATGCCCGGGGGCACCGTGTCCATGGTGGATCTCGGACAACCCCCCTCGGACACCGCCGAGACGGACGGCCACACGTACAGGACCATCAGGAACGGCGGCACCGTGTACACCATCGCCGACCCGCTCAGCGAACTTCCGGAACCCAACCTCGGCTACCTCCGCGACTGCCACTCCTTCGACCAGTACGGCAGGAACTTCACATACTACGGGAAGGCCTACACCGGTGACTACGGCGCGGTCGTCTGCTGACGTCCGTAGTGACACGCGGGCCCCGATGACGCCCCGCCGACCGTCCCCCTGCAATCAGGTTTTATACACAGTGCTGGTTGGAAGTCGCATGGCGTTCAGGATCTCTACAGGACCCAAGGAGGACTACAAGCTCGTCGTCCTCGTCAGGAACGATGTGAAGATGGGCAAGGGGAAGGTCGCCGCCCAGGTCGGCCATGCTGCCGTGGAGTGCGCACTGTATGCGGAGAAGAAGGACAGGAGGTCCTTCGACGCATGGTACAACAGCGGCCAGGCCAAGATCGTCCTGAAGGTCGACTCCATGGAGCAGCTCACCGAGTACATGAAGATCGCACGCGGCAACGGACTCCACACGGCGGTGATCACCGATGCCGGGAGGACCCAGATCGAACCCGGGACGGTCACATGCATGGGCATCGGACCCGCACCCGTCAGCGAGATCGACAAGGTAACGGGCGACCTGAAGATGCTGTGATCACTCCACGGGGGTGAGCTCCCCCGTCACGGAGTCTATTATGAAACCCCATATGCGGACGTCGTCCGGGATCAGGGGGTGCTCCCTGAGCGTCCTCACGGACTCCCTCACCGACATCTCGACGCTGTCGAACCCGCAGAGCCAATGGTCGAAATCCACCTCGAAGTACCTGCAGGTGGCGATCATCTCCTCCGTTATACCGCGTGCCATCATGCGGTTCACCATGTCCGTCCCGCAGATGTGCTGGGCGCCGCAGTCCGTGTGACCTATCACCATCACATCCTCGATCCCGAGCTCGTATATCCCGACCAGGATGCTGCGGACCGCGCTGCCGAACGGGTTGCTGACGACCCCACCGGCGTTCTTGATCAGCTTGATGTCGCCGTTGCCGACGCCGAGGGCCGCCGGGAGCAGCCTCACCAGACGCGTGTCCATGCACGTCAGCACGGCGACCTTCCTGTCGGGGTACTTGCTGGTGACGAACTCCTCGTACCCTCCGCCCTCGACGAACCTCCTGTTGTGCTCCAACATCCTCTCCACACTCATACCGAACACCTCATCATGCGGTCCACGGTGGGACCGTCGATGTTGTACATGGAATCCAGGAACACCTGTCTGAACGTCCCCGGTCCGCCGGACACGGCGGCGGCCTCCTCGGCGGCCACGTTGAAGACGGTCACCGCGGACACCACGGATCCCAGCGACACCGCGCAGGCGCCCACGTATGCCCCGACCACGGACGACAGCATGCAGCCCGTACCGGACACGGCCGATTCGAACGGGTGCCCGTTGGAGAGCACGGCCACCGA
>JAZODL010000131.1:0-3069 GCA_045596945.1 Candidatus Methanomethylophilaceae archaeon
TGCGAGGGCTCCTCGTACAACTCGACGAGGCAGCTGGTGCCGTCGCAGCACTGGTACCTGTAGCCGAGCTGCCTCTGGAACTGCGCGAGCGCGGCGCGGTCGATCTCGCCGGTCTCGGAGGTGGTGGGCCTGAGCCTCCTGTAGTGGGCACCGGTACCCTCCTCGCAGAGACGGCTGTCGCATGAGCAGAACAGTTTCTTGGTGTCGAGCTGCTGGTGGATCTCGATACCGCACATCATCTCGTAATCCTCAGACATCTACGGTCCTCCTGTCGGACATCTCGCCCGCGAGGGGCGTCATCATCATCTCCCTGGCCTCCTCGACGGAGGATGTGTTGGCCAGGACCCACATCAGCTTCACGTACGCCGTCTCGGGGAGCATGTCGAGCACGGTGATCGCACCGGCGGACAGGATGTCCCTCCCGGTGTTGTACACGTTCAGGTTGGTCCTGCCGTTGAGGCACTGGGACGTCATCACGACGACGGTGCCGTTGTCGCATGCCCTCTTGATGAGAGGGATCATGTTGGAGTTCACGTGACCGAGTCCGGATCCGGAGATCACGATCCCCCTGCACCTCATGAACACGTCCTCGAAGAGCGCGGGGTCCATGCCGGGGTAGTACTGGAGCAGGGCGCACGCCCTCTCCATTCCCGTCCTGGCCACGACCTCGGCGGAACCCACACGGGGTCCGTCGGCGGAGACCTCCATGGCGCCGGATGCGTCGATGTGCGCCACGGGAGCAGCGTTGATGCTGTGGAACGCATCGCGCCTGGAGGTGTGCATCTTCCTGACGCGGGATCCGATGTGGACGGCGAAGGAGTCGTCGCCGGTGGTGTCGTGCATGACGACGTACACGCCGGCACGGTCCGCACCGGTGCAGAACCTGGCGCATGCCATGAGGTTGCTGGATGCATCGGACGAGGGACGGTCGGAGGACCTCTGGGCACCGACCAGCACGACGGGTTTCGACACATCGCCCAGCATGAAGGAGAGGGCGGCGGCGGTGTAGCCCATGGTGTCGGTCCCGTGGGGGATGATGATGCCGTCGGCACCTGCGTTGATCTGTGCGGCGACCTCCTCGGCCAGCCTCTGCCAGTTCCCGACGTCCATGTTCTCGGAGAATATGGAGAACAGGACGGTGGCGTCGATGTTGGCGATCTCCCTGATCTCGGGGACGGCGTTGATCATGTCGGACGTGGACAGGGCGGGGTGGACCGCACCGGTCCTGTAGTCGACATAGGATGCGATGGTCCCGCCGGTTCCGATGAGTACGAGCCTGGGCAGTCCCTCGCGGACCTCCACGGGCTCCTCCCTCCTGACGGGTGCCGCGGGGGCCTCCAGCATCTCGACGGTGGTGTCGTCGGTGACCCTGATGCCCACGTTGTAACCGCTCTTCATCTTGAGTATCAGCACATCCTCCGCACTGAACTCGTGGTGGGGCATAAGTGTCCCCACGTACGTCCTGCCGTTCTTGACGACGGACATCCTGGACCCCTCGGTCGCGCCGAGTGCCTCCAGGGTCTTAGATAGTGAATCTGAGTAGCTCATGCTGTTCGGATGGGGAAGCGGTTGGTTGTTTATACGGTTTCTTCATGCGCGCCCCCGCGCTATGCGACACATTATTAGCACGCGCGCGGATACGGGCGGCATGCACATGATCCAACCCGGGATGGAGATCGACGTCCTCAAGGAGAACAGCAAGATCGCCCATGAGAACTACCGCCTCATGAAGAGCCACGGAATCAGGTCCGTCGATTTCATGGGATCCATCGGAGCGGGCAAGACCGCCCTCATCATCAAACTCGCCGAGAAGCTCAGGGAGAGGGGCGTGAGGGTGTGCGCCATCGCGGGCGACGTCACGGGTGCGGACGACTACACCAGGTTCGAGAAGTCGGGACTGGATGCCGTGAACTGCAGCACGGGGCACGAGTGCCATCTCGACGCCAACCTCGTGAGGCGCACGCTGTCCCAGATGGACCTGGAGAGGTACGACGTCGTCTTCATCGAGAACGTCGGGAACCTCGTGTGCCCCGCCGACTTCCCGCTCGGGACCGACTACAGGGTCGTGGTCGTGTCCACCACCGAGGGGGACGACATGGTGAGGAAGCACCACGACATCTTCCTGCACTCGGACATCGCGATCCTCAACAAGGTGGATATCGCGGATGCCGTGGACGTCGACCCCGACGTCATAGCGGGGGACTACAGGAAGCTCACCGGCGGGATCAAGGAAATGTACAGGTGCAGCGTGAAGAGGGACCAGGGTCTCGAGGAGATCCTGGCTGCACTCAAGCTCTGAGGTGTCACAATGAAGGTACTCACAGTTGGAGGAGGCGGAAGGGAGCATGCGGCCGTCGAGGCGCTCCACCGCTCCAGCGCGGAGATTTACGCCGTGATGAAGAACGCCAACCCCGGAATCATCGCCAGGTCCGCCGGGCACCTGCTCTGCGACGAGAAGGACGTCGCGGCGGTCTGTGCGTTCGCGAAGGAGAACGGGGTCGAACTGGCGTACGTAGGTCCCGAGGCCCCCCTCGAGGTGGGCATCGTCGACGCCCTCGAGGCCGAGGGCATCAGATGCGCCGCACCCACGAAGGCGGCGGCGAGGATAGAGACGTCCAAGACGTTCATGAGGGAACTCGTCGACAAGTACGGGATCAAGGGGAACCTCGGTTTCGCCCACTTCGACAACGCCGGGGATGCGGAGGAGTACCTCTGCGGAATCGACCACGAGATCGTGGTCAAACCCGTCGGACTCACCGGCGGCAAGGGCGTCAAGGTCCAGGGGGAGCATCTCCACGGCATGGAGGACACCATGCAGTACATCAACGAGATCTTCGACCAGAACATCGGCGGCGCCGGCGTGATCCTCGAGGAGAGGGCCGTCGGGGAGGAGTTCACCCAGATGGTGTTCGTCGACGGGAGGAACATAGTCCCCATGCCCCTGGTCCAGGACCACAAGAGGGCGTACGAGGGGGACGTGGGACCCAACACCGGCGGAATGGGCTCGTACACGGACTCGGACCACCTCCTGCCGTTCATAACCCAGGGGGAGAGGGAAAGTCGGAGGCC
>JAZODL010000132.1:0-9765 GCA_045596945.1 Candidatus Methanomethylophilaceae archaeon
GTCCCAGGAACACGGCCCTCAGGACGGAGCGTCCGTACCTCAGGGGGTTCAGGTTGGTGAACGGTATCCTCGACAGCGAGACGGTGAGCATCAGTGCGAGCGTGAAGACCGTGATGTTGGAGCGCAGGTCCGCATCGAGCACGTCGCCCGGGAACAGACCGGCGAAGTTGACGGCCAACGCGATGACCAGGGCCATCGACAGCATGAACGCACTGCTCTTGAGCAGATCCTTTGCCTTCATCGGCCGATACATCGTCGCATCGGTTTTATATTTATCGATTATCGATAAAAAATTAATCCGTATCGATTAGACGGACATCCTCACTTTAATAATGGGAAGCATATGACCGGACATGGCTGGAGTCAGACCCGTGAAGGCGGGATGGTGGAACGCGTTCAGACCCTGGACGCTGCACGGAGCGGTCGTACCGGTCCTCATCGGCGGGATGGTCGCGTACCACGACGGTTTCTTCAACATAGCGATATTCATCCTGACCCTCATCGGCGGATGCCTCCTGCAGTCCGCCGCCAACCTGCTGAACACGTACGGCGACTTCGAGAAGGGTGTCGACACCGTGGAGAACCACACCAGGTCCCCCGAGCTCGTCACCGGCGTGCTGAAGCCGAAGGCTGTGCTGAAGGCCGGACTGGCCTGCATAGCCGTGACGTGCCTGATCGGGCTCGTGTTCATATGGTACATCGGATGGGGCATCCTCGTCTACGGCATCCTGGGGATCATCGGCGCCGGACTGTACACGGTGGGCGCGTCCTACAAGTACCACGGCCTCGGACAGCCGTCGGTGTTCTTCATGATGGGCATACTGATGCCCCTCGGCAGCTACTACGTCCTCTCCGGGCAGTTCTCCTGGGAGGTCCTGCTCCTGTCGCTGCCCAACGCGTTCATGATCACCGCCGTCCTGGCGGGCAACGAGGTGCGCGACTACCACGAGGACAGGAGGTCCGGAGTGGGGACCCTCAGCGGCAGGATGTCGTACAGGAGTGCGATGAGACTCTACCTTTTCGAGAACGCCGTCGCGTTCCCGGTACTCGCGGTGCTCCTGCTGACGGGTTCCGCACCGGTGGGCTGCGCAGTAGCCTTCATAACGCTTTACGACCTGTACGCACTGTACGGGAACAGCCGCAGGGCACCCACGGACCCCCGGTCCAGCTTCATGCTCGTGCCCATGGCGTTCAGACTCAACTGGCACTTCGGGGTGCTGCTCGCGGTGGGCTACACCGTCCAGATGATTATCCTACCCATGGTGATGTGAGATGACAGAGGAGGAGCTCAAGAAAGGCAATCAGTTCGAGGGCAAGGAGGAGTACATCAAGGATGTCTTCACCGAGATCGCGGACTACTACGACGAGATGAACGAGATCATGTCCATGGGCATGGTCCAGGGATGGCACAGGTTCATGATGAAGAAGGCCGGCGACATCAGGGGCAGGACCTGCCTGGACGTCGGCACCGGCACCGGCGAGATCGCGTTCCACGTAGCCAGGACCGCCGGGGAGGGATCCAAGGTCATCGGCGTGGACATCACGCCCCGCATGCTGGAGCTCGCGGAGAGGAAGGAGGCGGAGCTCGACCTGCCCGTCAAGATCGACTGGCGCGTCGGCGACGCACTCGCCCTCGACATCCCCGACGACTCCGTCGACCTGGTGACCTCCGGCTACATGCTCAGGAACGTCACCGACATCCTCCAGGCCGTCACCGAGATGCACAGGGTGCTCGCACCTGGCGGGAAGGTCATCGTGGCGGAGCTCTCCAAACCCAGGAACCCCATCGCCCTCCTCGGATACAACATCTACATGAAAAGGGTCAAGAGGATGGGGCGCAAGTACGACAAGGGCAAGTCCATCGACGGCAGGTGCTCCGCGTACGAGTGGCTCACCACGTCCATCGAGGGCTTCCCCTACGGCGAGGAGATGGTCAAGGTCTTCAGGAAGGCCGGGTTCGAGGACGCCAGGTTCCACGTCAAGAGCTTCGGCGCCGTCAACATCTATGTGGGCACGAAATGAGGGACTACGACCTCTACCTCTTCGACTTCGACAACACCCTGTACGACACCGGAAACGGGATAAGGGCCATCCTCAGGGAGGCCCTGCCCGTCCTGGGGATCGAATACGAGGAACGCATGTTCTCCGAGGTCGTGGGTTACTCCATGGAGCAGATATTCGACCACTTCTGCAGCGACCGCTCCCTCTATCCGGCGTACGAGGAGGCGTTCATGGCGGTCGTCGCCACCGACGTCTACCTGGACGCCGAACCCTTCCCCGAGACGCGCTACGTCCTGGGGGAGCTGGTGTCCCGCGGGAAGCGCATCGGCGTGGTCTCCGGGAAGATGAGGTACAAGATAGAGCGCCTGATGGGACGCGACGGACTCGGGGACATCCCCGGGATCATCGTCGGCTACGGCGAGACCGAGAGGCACAAACCGTATCCGGACCCGCTGGAGCTCGCACTGTCCCACTTCGGTACACCTCGCGACAGGGTGCTCTACATCGGCGACAGCCCCAACGACTCGGAGGCCGCGGCCAACTGCGGTGTGGACTGCGCGATAGTGAACAGGCGCAACGGTCTCACGCCCGACGGGATCCCCTGCACCTACGGGATCGGATCGCTCTCGGAGATCCTCTGAGCTCAGTTCCCGTTCTGCGAGTTCAGCTGCATCAGGATCCTGTAGGCCGGCTCCACACCCTGCTGGGCGGCCTTCGTCAGCCACTCCACGGACTCCCCGAAGCCCATCCCTATCTGGTTGGACAGTCCGAGAGCACCCAGGTTGTACTGGGCCATCGGCTCGCCCTGCTCCGCGGCTGCCCTGAACATGGACTCAGCACCACCGACGTTGCCTGCATCCAGCTCCATGGTGCCGACCATGGTCTGCGCATACGCGAAACCCTTCTCCGCGGCGGAGTCGAACCACTCCCTGGCCTTGTCCGTGTCCGGCTCGCCGAGGTAGTCGCCCATGTAGAGCAGTCCGAGGTTGTACTCGGCCTTCACATCGTCCCTCATGGCCGCGGACAGGAAATAGCCCTCGGCATCGGCGTACTCGCCCCTCTCGAACAGGATCCCTCCCATGCAGAGGCAGGCGTCGGTATCGCCCTGGTCGGCGGCGGCCCTGAACAGGGTCTCCGCCCTCCCACGGTCCATCGGGATCCCCTCCCCGGAGTCCAGCATGAACGCCAGGTCGTACTGGGCATCCGGGTCACCGAGGTCGGCGGCCCTGGAGTACAGCTCCGCGGCCATGGCCTTGTCCACGGGGATCCCATCGCCGGTGCGGTGCATCGATGCAAGGACGCACATGGAGTCCGTGTCACCCGCGTCCGCGGCGCGTCCGTACCACTCCGCGGCCATGGCCTTGTCCATGGGGATCCCCTCCTGACCGGTGGCGTACGCCGTGGCCAGGTTCTTCATCCCCCTGACGCTGCCCGCCTCGGCGGCCCTCCTGAACCATCCGACGGACTCCCCGGGATCCGAGGAGCACAGGAAGCCCATGTTGCACATGGCGGTCGCATCACCGGCCTCGGCGGCCCTGGTCAGGTGCAGACGCGCCCTCTCCGGGTCCGGCTCCACACCCTCGCCGGTGAGGTAGATGTACCCCAGCGAGGATGCCGAACCGACGTCGCCCAGGTCCGATGCGCGCTCGAGGTAGCCCACCGCCAGGACGATGTCGGAGTCCCTGTAGTGCCTTCCGAGCTCCGCGAGGGCCGTAACGTCCCCTCCCTCTGCCGATGCGGTGAGTCTCCCGATATCCATGTTCCCCCGTATCCCGGGGTCGGTATAAATGTGAATCCGCATGCACGGGACATGGGCGGGTCGGACGTGATGTCGGTGATCCCGTCCCTTATCCCGGTGCGGGACGCCCATCATGGACGTACACGGATCCTGCAGGGGATACGTGGATAGGATATGGGGAGGGGTCGCCCCCTCCCGGATGGTTTTCAGAAGTCCTTGGGCCTGTCGCAGTTGTACACCGCGAGGATGGCCCTGTAGAGCATGTACACGTCGGCCTTGGCCGTGACCTCGACGGGTGCGTGCATCGAGAGGACGGGCACGCCAATGTCGACGGTGTCGATGTTGTGGACGGAGATCTCGGACGCGATGGTCCCCCCGCCACCGATGTCGATCTTCCCGAGCTCGCCCATCTGCCAGGTGACGTCGGCCTCCCTGAGGATGCCGAGCAGGTACCCCATCATCTCGGCGGAGGCGTCGTTGGTGCTGTACTTGCCCCTGGCGCCGTCGTACTTGGAGATGATCGGACCGTGGTTGATGTAGGCGCAGTTGGTCCTCTCGTATACCTCGCCGAAGGCGGGGTCGTATGCGGAACCGACATCGCAGGAGAGGCACACGGACCTCTGCAGCACGTGCCTGACCTCGCATCCCTCGGCCTGGGCCAGGTCCTCGACGAAGTCCCTGAAGAAGAAGGACCTCATGCCGGTGACACCGTCGGATCCGGTCTCCTCCTTGTCGGCGAAGATGGTCATCGTGGTGAACTCGGGCTCCTTCGTGTCGAGCTCGGCCATGAGCTGGGCGTAGGCGCAGACGCTGTCGTCCTGTCCGTATCCGGCGACCATGGACCTGTCGAGTCCCATGTCCCTCGCCCTGAACGCGGGGACGGCGCAGAGCTCGGCGGACTCGAAGTCGCCCTCCCTGATGCCGTAGGTGTCGAACAGCACCTTCATGACCGCCAGCTTGATCCTACTCTTGGCCTTCTCGTCGTCGAAGGGCCAGGATCCGATGAGGATGTTGAGCTGCTCGCCCTCCACGACCTCGGACGCCGTCTTCCTCATCTGGTTCTGCGCCAGATGGGGCAGGAGGTCCGTGATGCAGAACGAGGGCTCGTCCTCGCCCTCCCCGATCCTGACCGTGACGGACGAACCGTCCCTGAGCTTGACCAGTCCGCGGATGGACAGGGGGATCGTGGTCCACTGGTACTTCTTGATGCCGCCGTAGTAGTGGGTCTTGAAGTAGGCCATCCCGGAGTCCTCGAATACGGGGTGGGGCTTGAAGTCCAGCCTGGGGCTGTCGATGTGGGCGACCGCGACGCGGATACCCTCGGAGACGGGCCTGCGGCCCCGGGTGCACATGATGATGGTCTTGGCGCGGTTGACCTTGTAGAACTTGTCGCCGGGTGCGTACACCTTGCCGGGCACGTACTCGGTGTAACCGTTCGCCCGGAGGATCGGGACGGTGTACTCCACGACCTCGCGCTCGGTCTTGTTCGCGAGGAACGCCTTGTAGCCCTCGCAGAACTCGGACGCCCTCTCCAGGAGTCCGTTGTCGGTCTCGCCGAGGGACTTGGGGTCCATGAGTATGTCCTCTGCCAACAGCTGACCGGGTGTCTTCTCCTCTGTCATGACATCGGAGTTGTCGGTATCGTACTTCAACGTTGTTATGACTGTGTCGGATGGTTCATGCCCGTTGACCCGTGGGGCCGGACGTCACACATGGGACATGTACGACAGCTGCCAGGCCAGCTCATCACCCTCCGTGGTGTTCCCGGATGAGACGGCCACCTCCACCGCCAGGGACGACACCCTGGACGCATGGTCCCTGGTTATGCACACGGACATCGCCTCGGCGATGGTCCTGAGGACCGCGCGCTCGACGCCCTCCGAGGCATCCGCTGACCGTCTCACCTCCGAGATGCGCCTGCGCATCTCCTGGGGCTCCATGGTACCCTCCACGAAACCGTACACCACATCTGAGCACAGCGCGGTGGAGCGAGCCACCGCATCGCTGTCCGGGACGTGCACCGCCACGTGCTCGGCGACGCCCATCGCCCACAGAGCGAGGGTGACCCGGTTGCATCCGGACAGGACCGCGCCCAGTTCGTCACATGCGTCCACCACGTGCACCACCCATCATGGATTCCAGGTCCGCCATGATCCTGTCCAGCGGTATCGCGGCTATGCGCGAGTCCTCGACGACCTCGTAGGCGGCCGGGGGCTCGGGCATGATGTACGCGTACGCGGACACCGTGGAGCCGTCCACCTCCACCGACACCTCCGTGGGGACGTACACGGGCACATCCTCCCACTCGTCCATGCGGGCGACGTCGTCGGCATCCGCCTCGAACACGACACCCGGTACGGTCCCGTCGGACGGGACCAGAGTGAGGTAGTCCCACCCGCAGACCTTGGAGAAACCGCGGAGGAGCGCAGGACGGACGTCCACGGTGTGGCCCAGGACCCTGTCGCGGACCAGCGGTTCGCACAGGGTCCCGTAGGAGAACACGATCATGGTACCGAGGGGGACGGATCCCCCGTCGGACGGTCTCAGAGCGCCCCCGCGCCCTTCGCCGCCTCGATGCACCCGGTGCATCCGCACTCCCCGATCCTGGGGAGTCCGAGCTCGAGGAGCCTGAGGACCTTGTCGAGGCACTCCGCCATGGTCCTGCGGACCATGTCTATGTCCACGACCTCGTCCTTCCAGGAGTCGTAGTCGGTGATCGTGGCGAGACTGCAGTAGCACATCCCGAGCTCGCGTGCGAGCTGGCACTCGGGGACCACGGTCATGCCGATGATGTCCGCGAAGTTCCTGAACATGTGGCTCTCCGCCCTGGTGGAGAACCTGGGCCCCTCGATGCAGACGTACCTGCCGCCGACGTGATGGCTGATGCCCATCTCGGATGCGACGTCCGCGAAGATCCCGTTGAGGTAGTCGCAGAAGGGCTCGGGGAGGGCGATGTGGACGATCCTGTCGTCGAAGTACGTGTAGTCCCTTCCCTTGGTGAAGTCGACGAACTGGTCGACGATGACGAGGTCTCCAACGGCGTACTCCTCCTGGAGGGATCCGACCGCGCATGCGGAGATGACGTACTGGCAGCCGAGCTCCCTCAGCGCCCACATGTTCGCCCTGTAGGGGACGGAGTGCGGGGGATGGGGGACGGTGGTGCCGTGGCGGTGGAGGAACGCGACCTCCACACCGGCGATCCTGCCGATGAGGATCTCGTCTGAGGGCTTTCCGTAGGGGGTGTCGGGGAACACCTTCTCGATGAGTTCGAACGTGTCGGGGTTGTAGATCCCCGTTCCGCCGATGATTGCTATCTTGGGCATGCCACTCCCATGGAGTGTTGGTATAAAAGGTATGGATTGGAACCAGCGAACCTTCATCGCATCGGACACCGTTCCCAGCCCGATGGATGTTGGTGGGATTCTCGCCAGGGCGGTGTCGTCACTAAGGATGGAGGGGCTCGAACCTACCGAGGCCGGATGCATGTACACCGGGCTGTACCTGGAAGGTCGCATGAGTGCAGACGATGCGATCAGGGCGATAATCAAGAGCCACGGACTGGCATGCGAAGAAAAGGGGCCCGGGCGGGATGACGACCGGGATCGGACAGCCCCGGATGATGTGATGATGTGAGAACGGGTCCATGGGACCCGTCCTGTATTCAGCGGATGCGCCTGATGGCGTCGTAGGGCGTGACGTGGAGGGCCAGCTCGGCCTCCTCTGGGGTCATGCCCGCTCCGAGGGCGACGGTGAGCGCCGCGGCCTCGTCCATGAGGTTGTCCGGGGAGTGGGTGTCCGAGTCGACGACCATCCTCGCACCGGCGGCACGGGCCATTTTGACGACGTGCCCGTTGGTGATGTTGTGACCGGCCCTGCCGGTGACCTCCAGGATGACGTCGTTGTCCCTGGCCAGCTCCGCCTCCTCCAGGGTTATGAACCCGGGATGGGCGAGTATGTCGATGTCGGGGTTCTCCACGGATGCGCGGTTGGTACCGGGTGCGACGGGTTCGGTCACGGTCTCGCCGTGGACCACGACCCACTCCGCACCGAAGGACCTGGCCATCTCGGCCACCCTCGCGATCCTGGAGGGGGGCACGTGGGTGATCTCCACCCCGGGGATGGTCCTGATGTAGTCCTCGCAGAGCTCGACGGCCTTGACCACGTTGGTCACGACGAACTCCACGTTGGTCATGTCCACATGGTCGGTGATGGCGATGACGTCGTGTCCGAGCACCATCGCCCTGCGGACCAGCTCCGCCGGGATCAGCTCCCCGTCGCTGTAGACGGTATGGGTGTGGAGGTCGGCCCTCATTGGGCCCTCTCCGACAGCTTCTCGAAGACCTTCTCCATGGGGAGCCCGGTCTTCTCGATGGCGACCATGGTGTGGTAGATCAGGTCCGCCAGCTCCCAGGCCATCTCGTCCTCGTCGCGGTCCTTGATCGCGAGCGCGAACTCGCCGGCCTCCTCGATGATCTTCTTGCACATGCGGGTCTCGTCGTTGAACAGTTTGCACGTGTAGCTCTCGTCGGAGGGGTTCTCGTGCCTGTCGTGGATGACGCGCCTGAGCTCGGGCAGGATCGCCATGGTCTCCTCGGTTCCGCCGTGGACCAGGTTGTGGAAGCAGGAGGCCTCGCCGGTGTGGCAGGCGACCCCCGTCTGCTCGACCCTGACCAGGAGCGTGTCCCCGTCGCAGTCGGTCTGGATGGACTTGATCCTCTGCACGTGTCCGGACTCCTCGCCCTTCCTCCAGAGCCTCTGCCTGGACCTGGACCAGAAGTGGGTGTAACCGGTCTCCCTCATCAGTCCGACTGCCTCCTCGTTGGCCCATGCGACCATGAGGACCTCGTTGGTGCACCAGTCCTGCACGACCACGGTGATGAGGCCCCTGTCGTCGTACTTCAGGTCGGTCATCTTACGTTGATCCCCCTGTCCCTGAGGTACTGCTTGACTCCCCCGACGGTGCACTCGTTGTAGTGGAAGATGGATGCCGCGAGGGCCGCGGAGACGTCCGTCTGGGCGAAGACCTCGTAGATGTGCTCCATGGAACCGCATCCGCCGGATGCGATGACGGGGATGTCGACGGCGTCCGCGACGGCACCGGTGATCTCGATGTCGTACCCGGTCTTCACGCCGTCCGCGTCCATGGATGTGAACAGGATCTCCCCGGCGCCGAGGTCCTGGACCCTCTGGGCCCACTCGACGACGTCGAGTCCGGTGAACCTGGTTCCGCCGTGCGTGACGACCTCCCATCTGTCCCCCTTCCTCTTCCCGTCGATGGCGACGACGACGCACTGCTTGCCGAAGCTGTCGGCGCACTCGGTGATCATGTCGGGGTTGGTGACGGCCGCGGAGTTGATGGACACCTTGTCCGCGCCTGCGTTGAGGGCGTCCCTCATGTCCTGCGCGGTCCTGATGCCGCCTCCCACGGTGAGGGGGACGAACAGCTTGCTGGCGGTCTCGGACACGGCGTTGAGCATGGTCTGCCTCGCCTCGAGGGATGCGGAGATGTCGAGGAACGTGATCTCGTCGGCACCCTGCCTCTCGTACTCCATCGCCAGGTCCGGGGGGTTGCCCACGTCCCTGAGACCAACGAAGTTGATTCCCTTGACTACCTTTCCGTCCTTCACGTCCAAACAGGGGATGATTCTCTTTGTGAGCATGTTAATCAGACCTTGATCTGCGCACGGTCCTTCGTGCTGAGTTCGGTATCCCTGACCCTGGTGGCCTCCCTGAGCGCCCTGCCCAGTGACTTGAACCCCGCCTCCACGATGTGGTGCTCGTCGAACCCGCGCACCCTCAGGATGTGGAGGGTTATCCCCGCGGTCATCGCGAGGCTCCTCATGAAGTGGGTGTATATCGGATCCGGGCAGTCCACGTCGGCGTACGGCCTGTCGACGAGGTCGATCGATGCGGTGACCATGGCGTCGTCCATGACGACGGTGGATGTCGCCATCCTCTCGATGGGCCTGCCGTCCAGTGCCTCGGAGATCGCCCTTCCCAGGGTGATCGCGACGTCCTCTATGATG
>JAZODL010000133.1:0-9279 GCA_045596945.1 Candidatus Methanomethylophilaceae archaeon
AGGACCTCCTCGGCGGAGTCCTTCCTGAAGACCGCCATGCCTATGCGGTCGCGTCTGCGGTACGCGTCCTCCAGCATGGACAGGATGGCGCCCTTGACCGCAACCATGCGTTTCTGGGCCCCCAGGGACCCGCTGCCGTCCACCAGGAACAGGACGTCCTTCCCGCTCCTCCTGGTGCGTACCTTCTCGCGGAGGTCCCCGCGTTCGAGGACGAGTGCGAGGCCGTCGTGGACCCTGTAGGGCTGGTACGGTGCCGCCATCCTGATACTCGGTACCAACGCTATGTCGCGTGGGCGTCCGCGTGGCATGCGGTAGCCGACGCATCTTCCCGAGGGATCCTCGGACTCCACCGGTGCGTGCCTGCCGGAGCGTCCGTGCTTTGAACCGTCGTCGGTGAGGGACAGGTAGTCTATCAGGGACAGGCGGTCCCCTATGGAGAACACCTCCTCCCCCGACGAGGATCCCCCGGGTGGAGGGGGCGGGACGTCCGTGTCGGATGTGTTGCCGTCACCGTCCGTGCGTCCGGGGTCCGTCTCAGACCCGTTCCCGTTGTCGTGAGGGCGGTCGTCCTCCGGTTGGTTGTCGGGATCCTCCGGCTGATCCCGGGGTTCCGGTTCCTCCCTCTCGTCGTCGCCCAGGTCGTTGCGCCTGTGCTCGAGGCTCACGGACACGGCATCGCGGAGGTCCTCCAGGTCGACGGTCGCATGTCCCTTCAGTGCCGCGACCGCGCGTGCGGCGTTCATTACCGCCACATCGCCCCTGTGCCCCACGACCCCCAGGTCCCGGCAGGTCTCCGTGACCGCGCGGTAGTAGCCCTCCGGTATGTGGACGAACCTGCACCTGCCCCTGGCGTCGGCGATGGTCCGGCGCAACTTCCCGTCCTCCCCGGTGTAGTCGGTCCCGCGGAGGTTGGAGACCAGGGCCTCGACCCTGGAGTCCTCGTCGTCCAAGGTGTGCGTGAAGGCGCAGAGGTCGAACCTGTCGAGGATGTTGTCCGGCAGGGCACCTTCGGAGGGGTCCATCGTCGCCACGAGGGTGTGGTCGCAGGGGTGCACTTCCGAGACCCCCTCCCTCTCCACGATGTTCACACGGTTCTCCGTGACGTCCAGGATGTGGTGCAGGACATGGGGTTGCAGCAGGTTGGCGTTCTCCACGAGCAGGATGTTCCCATGGGACCTCCTGAGGATGCTGTTGCCCCCACGGCTGCGTCCGGTCCCGATGGTGTCCTCTATGTCCAGGCCCCCGAAGATGCGGTCCTCGGTCGCCCCGAGCGGGAGCCTCACGACCACCCTCTCGTCGGAGATCCCCCCGACGGACGATGCCAGTGCGGATTTCCCGGTTCCACGGGGGCCGCAGATGAGGACGGAGCGTATGCTGTCTGAGCACAGGGCGCACCTGAGTGCCAGTTTGGCGGTGTCGTTGCCGACGATGCCGGAGAAGCCCGTCATCATCATCCGACCCGGAACTGCTCCCTCGCCCAAGCGCCTAGCTCGTCCAGGTCGAGTGTCGATTCCTGGAACGGGTTGCGCCTCATGCGGTGGGGCATGACGAGGTTGGACACGTGGACGACATCGGAGGGCAGGACCTCGGTCCTCCCCTCGAACGCGGCGTGTGCGACCGCGGCCTTCACCAGGGTCAGGTCCGCGCGGTGCCCGTCCACGTCCAGGTGGAGGGGGATCCTCACGGCGGCGCGGAGCACGTCGGGTCCCGGTTCGATCTCGTCCACGAGGGAACGTGCATCGCGGATCCTGTCCCTCAGTTCCTCCTGGGGTCCCCTGTAGTCCTCGGAGAAACCCTCGGGGTCCTTCTCGAACTCCATGCGTCTGAGCAGGATCTCCGTCCTGCGGTCCTCGTCCTTCTCCGAGACCACGTCGACCATGAGGCCGAACCTGTCCAGGAGCTGGGGTCTCAGGTCCCCCTCCTCGGGGTTCATGGTGCCTATGAGGATGAACCTGGAGGGGTGGCTGTAGGAGACCCCCTCCCTCTCCACGAAGTTGACACCCATCGCCGCGGCATCGAGCATCAGGTCGACTATGTGGTCGTCGAGGAGGTTGATCTCGTCGACGTACAGGATGTTGCCGTTGGCCTTCGCCAGGACCCCGGGTTCGAACCTCTTCCTCCCGGTCGTGATGGCGTGCTCGATGTCCAACGTCCCCGCAACCCTGTCCTCGGTGGAGCTGAGGGGTAGTTCCACGACCCTCATTGGTACGGTGTCCATCTCAAGTGAGCCGTCCGAGGCCCTCCCGCGGCACTCGGGGCACATGTTCCCATCGTCGCCCCAGGTGCAGGAGCACGGGCATCCGCGGACCACGTCCCTGTCCGGGAGGAGTCCCGCCAGAGCCCTCACCGCTGTGGATTTGGCCGTCCCCTTCTCCCCGCGGATCAGCACTCCGCCTATCAGCGGGTTCACCGTGTTCAGGATCAGGGCCTCCTTCATGGGTTCCTGGCCCACTATGGCTGTGAACGGGTATACCGGTCTGTCTCTCACAATCTCACCTTCTGGGGTCTGTGAGTTTTATATTGGAATATATATCCAACAGTTGGAGGATAAAAATGACTGCATAATCATGCGGGAAACGGATGCATCGGGCGCGGAACCGGGACGAACCGTGTTGTTCCAAACTCACAACATCCATGTATTTCGGGCACATGCCGTTTCCACCTCTCGAAATCGATAGTTAAAACCTCTGGAAATTGGAGGAATCTGTACGGTTTTTACATCACGTCCGGTCGGATTAAGTTAATATAACCCTGGAGCGGATGAATAGTTGGATAATACATCCAATAGGTGAAATGCCATGGAAAAGAATCAGACAATAGTCATCGGCGTCGTCGCGGTCCTCCTCATCGCAGCGGTGGGTGTGGGATGGTACCTGATGTCGGATGACACGGAGAAACCCGGGGAGGTCACCGATGCCTACGGCAACGTGATCGATTTCGAGGATACTCCTAAACAGTTCGTGTCCACGACAGTAACGGCTGCCGAGATGATATCTGACCTCGGGTACAGGGACAGGATCGTGGGTGCCACAGCGGACCCAGGTGTCTACGATGTGGAGAGCAAGATCGCGGGAATCGACATGAGTTTCGACTATCCCGGATCCATATCATCGGATGTCACCAGCGGAAAGGTCACTAGTATCGGGAAGTGGGGCACTTGGACAGCGGAGTCCGTCCTCGCGTCCATCGGTGACAGCAAGTCCGACCGTGACGGAACGCTCGTCATCATGGACTACAACCAGATCGAGAACGATGCATCCCGCATGACCCAGCTCCAGAGCAGTGGTGTCACCGTCTTCGTCCTCAGCTCGGATTCCGGTTGGGACACTATCAAGGAGAACTACAGGCTCCTCGGCAAGGCCATCGGTGCATCCGACAGGGCGGATGACATCTGCGACGAGATCGACGACTTCATATCCGACATGGCGGAGGCGCTCCCGAGCGTCTCCGGAGTCAAGGTCGCCAAGATCTGTTACTGTTTCGAAAGCTTCTACATCTACAACCAGTCCGAGGTCATGGATGTGGCCGAGGGTCTCGGCTGCACCAACGCCATGCCCACGACATCGTCGTTCGCGACAGTTTCCAAGGAGGCGATCGCCGCAGCGGATCCGGACGTCATCATATTCGACGACATGTCTACCGGTCTCGACTGGACCGAGGTCATGGCCGAGTGGGAGGCGGACCCCATCATGGGCAACCTCGATGCGATGAAGAACGGTTCCATCTACTGCCTCGAGTACGACCCTATGCAGGCCACGGGTTACGCGACCATCCACTTCGCAGAGGGTCATGCGCTCGTCGCATCCATCGTGTGCGCGGAGAAGCTGGATCTTGACGTTCCCAACATCCTCACGGACGAGGATTGGAGGGACTGCATCCAGTGGGTGGAGAGCGAGACCGATTGAAAACGAGGGGGCGACCCCTCTTCTTTCTTTTTGGGAGGGAACACATGGCAGAAGATTCCACCAGGCTCCAGGAGGAGGTCATGGGGAAGGTCGTGGGGATCAGGACCATCAGGCGCAGGGCGCGCATCATCGCGGTCGCCGGCGTGGTGTCCGTCATCTTACTGTACCTGTACTCTCTGACGATGGGGATATACCAGGTCACCTTCGCCGAGGCCGTAGAACAGTTCCGCATAATCATAGAGACCGGAGGTAACCCTGAGGACATGAGCGGCATAGTGATCCTGTACCAGAGGATGCCCCGCTCGCTCGCGGTGATAGCCGTGGGTGCGGGTCTGGCGGTGGCTGGAGCGGTCATGCAGGCACTCATCCACAACCCGCTGGTCGATCCCTACGTCACGGGGGTTTCGTCCGGGGCGTCGTTCGGTGTCATCCTCATGACCCTCAGCGGGTTGATCACGACATCCCTGGCCACGCTGTGGATGGTCCCTGTGGCGGGGGTCATCGGCGCCCTGGTGGCGTTCGCGGTCACGATGGTGGTGGCAGAGGCCGCCGGTGGGAAGGCCATGAGCTACGTCCTCGGCGGCACGATAATAGGGCTGGGTCTGAGTGCCGGTACGACCCTGGTCATGTCGTTCAGTGCCGACAAGATGCACTCGATCACGGCATGGATGTTCGGCAGCTTCTCCAACATAGAGTGGGCGGAGGCCGCTGTCGTGGCGCTGTTCGTGTTCGCGATAATCGTCATCGTACTGGCGTTCGCACGCAACCTGAACATGATGCTCCTGGGGGAGGACCAGGCGAGGTACCTCGGTCTGGATTCCAGACGGTTCAAGAGGAACATGCTCATGCTCGTGGCCGTCATGTCTGCGTTCTGCGTATGCTTCTGCGGCGTCATAGGTTTCGTGGGACTCATCGTCCCCCACCTGTGCAGGATGGTGGTCGGAGGGGACAACAGGGTCCTCCTTCCGACGAGCGCCGTCATCGGTTCCGTGGTCCTGCTGGTCGCGGACATATTCTGCAGGAGCTTCACGGTGGGGGAGCTCCCGATAGGTGCGATAATCTCGGTCATAGGTGTGCCGTTCTTCGTGTACCTCATGGTGAAGGAGGGTAAGCGCTATGCCATCTGACCGCGGTATCATGCTCGATGTGGACGGGATGGCGTTCAGCTACTCCGACGAGGGGACCCTGAAGAACATAGACTTCAAGATCCTCGAGGGCGAGTTCGTCGCCCTGATGGGCCCCAACGGTTCCGGGAAGACCACGATGATGCGCTGCATCAACAAGATCCACAGGCCGTCCGGTGGGACCGTGACGATAGACGGCGAGGATGTCATGGAACTGTCCATGGGCGAGATCGCCAGGATATGCACCACAGTCCCCGCCGACACGTCCGTGGACTTCTCGCTCTCCGTCAGGGACTACGTCGCCCTCGGCCGCTCCCCGTTCATCAAGACAATATGGTGGGAGGACGAGCACGACGAGGAGCTGATCAACGAGGCCATGTGGAGGATGGGCATAGCCCACTACGCCAACAGGAGGCTCCACGAGCTGAGCAGCGGCGAGAGGGCCCGCGTCCTCCTCGCCAAGGGCCTGGTCCAGACACCCAAGGTACTCCTGGTCGACGAACCCAGTGCTCACCTGGACATCAAGTTCAAGGTCCAGATCATGGAGATCCTCCGCAACCTCAGCAGGCAGGGCCTGACCGTGCTGATCGCATCGCACGACATCAATCTCCTCACGAGGTTCTGCGACAGGATACTGCTCCTGTCCAGGGGACACATCCTGAGGTACGGCACCCCCGAGGAGGTCGTCACGGAGGAGTCCATACAGGAGGTCTTCGACATACGCGTGAAGGTCGTCACGGAGGAGGGCACGGTGTACGTGCTCCCGACGGGTTCCACCCGGTTCGGGGTCGACGGTCCGTTGGACTGACACGACCGCGTCCCCGGACACAAACACCATTCCCTCCCCTTCTTCTATATTATAATATTAATAAGGGGAGGGGGACACTATTGGATGTATATGCCAATCATGAAATACTCATACCCCGATTGACGTGTCCGATAGCATGTGTGACGGCGTTCCGGATGACATAGTCGAGGTGAGGGACCTGGTGGTCCGTTTCGGTGACTTCACGGCAGTGGACGGCATATCTTTCAACGTCCGCCGCGGGGAGGTATTCGGTTTCCTGGGGCCCAACGGCGCCGGGAAGACCACGACCATACGCACCGTCACCACGATCCAGAAGCCGACCTCCGGGAGCGTGACCATAGACGGTCACGACACGGAGGACGACTACATCGCCGCACGCTCGTGCATAGGCATCGCGCAGCAGCACATCAGCCTGGACAAGGACCTGACCGTCCGCCAGAACCTGAGGCACCACGCGATGCTCCACAAGATCCCCCGCTCCGAGATGACGGAGCGCATCGACTCGACCGCGTCGATACTGGAGCTGGGCGACTACATGGACCGCAGGATAGAGAACCTCTCCGGGGGATGGAAGCGCAAGGCATCCATCATCTGCTCCATCATACACGAGCCGTCCGTCCTGTTCCTGGACGAGCCCACCGCCGGACTGGACACCCGTTCCCGTCACATGCTGTGGGACCTGGTCCGCATGCTGAACCGCAGGGGGACCACGATATTCCTCACCACCCACTACATCGAGGAGGCGGAGTCCCTGTGCGACAGGGTGGCCATCATCAACCGCGGCCGTCTGGTGGCCATGGGCACCGTCGACGAGCTGAGGGCCATGGTGGGGAACGTGACCGTGGACGTGACGGACCATGAGGGGAGGGTGACCAAGCACCACTTCCCGGACCGCGAGGCCGCACGTGGGTACACCGAGGGTCTGGACTGCTTCTTCAACGTCCGCAGGACGACGCTCGAGGACGTGTTCCTGGAGCTCACCGGCGAGGGGGGACTTGCATGACGAACCCCCTGGCGATCCTGGACGAGACGTACCGCGTGGCGTGGGGGGACCTGTGCTACCTCAAGGGGAACGTGGTGGAGGTCCTGCTGACCGGTCTAGTCGGACCCATCCTGTACCTCCTGGCGTTCGGATACGGCCTCGGCGGGAGCATGGAGGGCGGTTCCTCGGAGTACCTGGCGTTCATCATCCCCGGCATCATCTCCCTGGCAACGCTGTCTGGGACGTTCAGCACCGTCGCCATGAAGATCCTGGTCCAGAGGCTGTTCTACATGAGCTTCGACGAGCTCCTGCTGTGCCCGGTGCACATAACCTCGGTCATACTGGGGAAGACCCTCTCCGGCGTGATACGCGCGGTCGTGTGCTGCACCGTGATAATGGGTCTCGGATGCATCCTCTCCCCGTCGATGGAGTTCTCGCTGGGCGCGATGGGCGTGGTGGTCCTCGCGAGCCTGACGTTCTCCCTCTTCGGGCTCCTCGCCGGCATGGTCACGAACAAGACGCAGAAGCTGTCCCTGTTCACCAGCATAGTCATCGTCCCGATGACCTTCCTCTGCGGGACCCTGTTCAACGTGTCCGCGCTGCCGGCGTTCGCCGCGTACGTGGTGTACCTCCTCCCGCTGACCCATGTCAGCCAGCTGGTGAGGGGGTTCATGCTCGACACGGGCATCCCGTTGGATTCGGTGGTCATCCTGCTGGCGTACACGGCGCTGTTCTTCGGACTCTGCTACTGGATGATCAAGACCCACAGGTGCTGACCGTGGTGCTGATGCCGGTTTCGGATAACGGTGTTTACAACCAATTCTGGTTGTAAAAATTATTACATTCATTTTTGGTTGTAAAAAGGAACACGGGGCGGAGACGGGTCCGTCCCGGTGTTGCCTGGAGTCAGAGGACCGCGCCGCTGCGGGAGATCACCGTCTCCACGACCTCCACGTCCCTGCCGGACCCCTGCGCGGCCTGCCTCACCAGGTTGACCAGTGCCCTGCAGCAGGGGACCTCCATCCTGACGACCTCGACCCTGTCCACGGGGTTCTCGGAGAGTATGGCGGCGATCTTGTCGAAACGGGACCTGTCATCCAGCTTGGGGCACCCGATGATCACGGGCCTCCCCCTGATGAACCTGCCCCTGAAGTCGTCGGTCGAGAACGCGGTGCAGTCCGCGGCGATGACGAGGGTGTCCCTGAAGAAGGACAACACCGGCGACACGAGACCGATCTGTATGGGCCACTGGTACCCGGGTTCCGCCATGAGGCATGGGGATCCCCCGATCTCCCCGGAGGTGAACGAGATCGCACCCCGGGGACACGCCGGCAGGCAGTCGCCCAGTCCGTCGCACACGTCCGCCCTGACGAGGGCGGCCTTCCCGTCGACCATCTGGATGGCGCCCTCGTGGCACGCGGTGACGCAGAGCCCGCATCCGTCGCACTTCTCCCCGTCTATGGAGACCTTCCTTCCTATCATGCCCTCCGTATCGGCGTGCGGGTATAACCGTTGACTGTCCGGTCGGTCGGCGGATGCGTCATGCCGACTGGACGATGGTCGCCATCACGGTTCCGGTGTAGGTGTTAAGCTCCCCGTTCTCCACGACCTCGAGGGTCCATTCAGTGTCGAACCCCACCGGACCGGAGGTGAGTCGAGGCCGAACACGAGGGCGATCCCGACCGAGTGGTACCTGTCCAGGGTGCATTTCAGGTCGACCAGCTGGACGGTGCGCCCGTCCACGTACCGGAGCGGGATCGAATCGGCTGCGTACACGCACAGCGACACCCGGATCGCCACGATACCCGGGGCGATCGCCGTCCTGGTGGTCCCGTTCATGGATTTAACAATTGCTATACCACATAAAAGACTGGGGGATGTTGGATGCCTGCTGCCATTCCATCCCCCTTCCTAAACCGCTTAAATACATTCCAAAACATACGGGGTACCGCCGGTGGGATCTGGCGCTTCGCGTCAGG
Organism: Candidatus Methanomethylophilaceae archaeon; assembly: GCA_045596945.1. Taxonomy (GTDB): domain Archaea; phylum Thermoplasmatota; class Thermoplasmata; order Methanomassiliicoccales; family Methanomethylophilaceae; genus Methanoprimaticola. Next base: position 8,799 of record JAZODL010000133.1, read on the forward strand.
TTTCCTCACTTGAAGCCGCGGGACCCTTCCGCCGGCGGGGTCGTGGACCGTCTGTGATGGTCCGGGGAAGCTTCCCCTGGTCCTGCGGTGCTTCTGCCATCAATCTCCATTGTTGCTTGACATTAGAGTCAGTATCATTGAATGGTGCGAGGTTCCGAAGATCCTCGCCCTCATGGGGCATGCGACCACCAAAACCACGGAAACCTACTATTGCAGAAACAACAGTATCGACGCGGCCCAGGAGTCCAGCAGATTGTGGTGAATCCCCACTCCCGGACGGCGGTCCGATGGCACCGGTCGGTAACGGGAACGGAGTGTAACCGAACACGGTGGAACGGAGCGAAGAGACGGAAAACGTAGTGCAACACGGAGGTTGCGTGAATTGGAAGTCTGGATAGGAAAAGATGAGTGCAGCCGCCGGGATTCGAACCCGGGCAATGAGCTTGGAAGGCTCAGATCCTAACCAGCTAGATCACAGCTG
>JAZODL010000134.1:0-1716 GCA_045596945.1 Candidatus Methanomethylophilaceae archaeon
GATCCGACTTCCTGTCCGCGATATCCATCGTTATGCATCCGGCCTTCTGGAAGTTCTTCTTGGACATCATGCCGCATTCCATCCAAGCTGCCTGGTACACGGCTATCGGTGCGAGGCAGATCATGGACATGTTGCCACGGACATCCTCCTTGTTGATCCTGCTGGTCTCGAAGTTCGTGATGTCATCCAGGGTGATGTTGCGGAGGTTCTCCGCATAGTGCTTCAGGTAGTGGCAGTCTGAGTCGATCTCCACATCCATGGTGCCGTCGTCCTTCGTGGTGACGGTGACCTTCACCTTCTTGTCGCATACCGTCATGTTCACATCGATCGATGAACTCATGGTACGGATTCGACTTACCGGATATAAGAAACTGGATACACGATGGACATTTTTCAACCCCGGTTTAGTACCGTCTGGTTTGATATTCAACCTCGGACGTTCCGTTATATAACCCTAGAACCGTCCCCTCCACCATGAGATACAAGTGCGGTGTATGCGGATACATCTACGACGATGACAAGGAGGCCGTCCCGTTCGACCAACTTCCGGACGACTGGAAGTGCCCCGTCTGCGGCGAGGGCAAGGAGGGCTTCGAGCCCATGGACGACGAGGCACCCGTCTCCAGGGAATCTGAAAAGGCAGACCTCCCCGAGGTCACATGGGAGGAGGACGAGGGCCTCCGCGAGCTCTCCGCCGGACAGCTCAGCGCAATATGCTCCAACCTGGCCCGCGGATGCTCCAAGCAGCACCTTGACGAGGAGTACAGGCTGTTCACCGAGATCGCCGAGTACTACGAGAGGCACTCCGTGAAACCCGAGGGCGAGGGGCTGGAGACCATCCTGGACCTCCTGAACAGGGACCTGGGCAGCATGGAGGCTGCCAAGTTCCAGGCTGCCACGGTCTCCGACCGCGGTGCGCTCCGTGTCCTGACATGGACCGAGAAAGTCTCCATGATGGCGAAGTCCATCATCGAGCAGTACAGGTCCAACCCCGACTTCCTGGACAACACCAACGTCTACGTCTGCGACATATGCGGTTTCATCTACATCGGGGACGAGCCCCCGGCGATCTGCCCCGTGTGCAAGGTCCCCGGTTTCCTCATCCTCAAGGTCAAGAGGAGGGTATGAGAATGTTCGCTTCAAGGAATCTGAGACTGTGCACCAAGGACTGCATGTGCCTGTACGTGTGCCCTACCGGTGCAACCGACACCGAGACCGGTCAGATCGACTTCGCCAAGTGCATCGCATGCGGCGAGTGCATCAAGTCATGCCCCTCGGGTGCGATATCCATGGTGCCTGACACCTATCCCAAGCAGCAGCCCAAGGACAAGGGCATGTGCAGCACCCTGAACTTCATCTCCGCCAACATGGTCAGGTCCGAGGCGGTGGCGAAGGTCGTGCGCGACGGCGCATCCGATGACCCCGTCCTGGAGCAGATAGCATCCGCACTGGTCCGTTCCAACCGCCTGATGGCGGAGGACGTCTGCCGTGAGTCGGGTTACATGCTGCCCCAGAGCGGCAACGTGAGGAAGCTCCTGGAGGACATGCTGGCAGCGGACCATCCCGAGGACTTCCCCGAGGATGCCGTCAGGAAGCTCCTGGAGAAGCTCAAGTTCAACGAGTAATCGTTGGGCGAGGGACGCCCCTGAGGGCGTCCCAAACACCTTCTTCCCAACTATCTGAATATCAATATCATTCTGTCATCTGGAAGGTCGA
>JAZODL010000135.1:0-10207 GCA_045596945.1 Candidatus Methanomethylophilaceae archaeon
ATCGATGAGGCCGGGGTTCTCATCGAGGAATTTAACGATGAGTGCATCCAGGTCCGCTGCCGCTCCCATCACGGCGCTGGCATCCTCTCCTGTCATGTAGGATTTGATCTCGATTCCGCATTCGGTGTCGGTGATGTCTCCTGCAGAGAATCTGCAGATTGTGTCGACAATGGGCTGAAGGTCCTTGTCTCCAAGGGATTTCCAGTTCGCACTAACAGGTCCGACGACCCATTTGACAGCGTTTTGCACATCTGTTCTGTTCGCAACGGTCTCGAACAGTTCGGCCAATCCGACGGATGTGGTGACAAGCTGTTTGGCCATCTTCTGATCGATTCCGTATTGGTCCGCAAGCCTGAGGGTCATCTTGAGGGGACTCTCTTTGATCTTGATGGACTCGGCCAGTTCCTTGATGTGGTATACTCCGAGATCGGGTTCGTCTATGTATCCGTAGTCTGCTTCGAACTCCTTCTTCCTTACGGAGATCGTGACTCCGCGCTCCTCATCGAAACGACGGGTCTCACGTTCTATCTTTCCCCCAGCCTTCAGGATCTTGGTCTGCCTTATCACTTCAAAGGTGAGTGCACGCTCCACGTTCTTGAGTCCGGTGACGTTCTTGACCTCGCATCTCTCCTTCCCCACGGAGATGTTGCAGTCGCAACGTATGCTCCTCTCCCCGTCACCGGGGAGGTCGATCACGTGCCTGATGTCGGCGATGAGCTGTCCGAGGAACTCCCTGGCCTCCGCAGGGGTGGCGATGTCGGGTTCCGTGACTATCTCCGCCAGGGGGATCCCGGACCTGTTGTAGTCGACGAGGGACGACTGGTCGCCGACCCTCTTCGTCTTCCCTGGATCCTCCTCTATGTGGATCCTGGTGATCCTGATGGGCTTCTTCCCGTTGAGGTAGTAGACCCCACCCTCTCCGACGGGATTGTCGTACTGGGTGATCTGGACGCTCTTGGACATGTCCGGGTAGAAGTAGGTCTTCCTGGAGAACCAGGTCGTGTCCGCCACCCTGCACCCGAGCATCTTCGCGAGCATGATGCCGTACTCGAGGACCTTCCTGTTGAGGACTGGTCTGGATCCCGGCATGCCGAGGCACGTGGGGCACACGTGTGTGTTGGGTGCCTCCGCATCGGTTGTGGGGCACGAGCAGAACATCTTCGACCTGGTGGGCAGTTGGACGTGGATCTCCAAACCTATCTTCATGCGACCACCTCCGGTCTCCTGAGTTCGAACTCCCTCTCCCAGTCCTCCGCGATGGAGAACAGGACCTCCTCCCTCCAGTGGTCCGCGACGAACTGCATGCCGATGGGCATGCCGTCCGAGTCGTACCCGCAGGGGACGGACATGTGGGGGGTGCCCGCTATGTTGGCGGGGATCGTGAGGTAGTCCGCCTTGTAGGAGTCCAGCGCGGACATCTTCGAGATGTCGTCGAAGCGGGGTGCCGTGAAGGGCATCGTGGGCGCCAGCACGGCGTCGTGGTCCGCGAGGACCCTCTTGTAGTCGTCAATGACGACCTTCCTGACCTGCAGGGCCTTGGCGTAGTACCTGTCCCTGAACCCGACCATCCTCGTGAACGTCCCTAGGAGGATCCTCCTCTTGGCCTCGTCCCCGAAGTACTCAGAGCGGAAGGATGTGAAGTAGTCGTCGAACTTGAGCGAGAGGTCGCCCTCCTGCTGTCCGTACCTCATGCCGACGTACCTGGCGAGGTTGGTCGAGGCCTCGGATGTCGCGAGGACGTAGTACGCGGGCATGGCGTACTTCAGGGACGGCATGTTGACGTACTCGACGTCGACGCCCATCCTCTCGAGCTCCGTCACCGCGGAGCGGAACGCGGACTCCACGTCCTTGGACAGTCCCTCCACACCCTCCATGGGAACGGCCACCGATCCGAGCTTAACATGTGAGTCGCCGAGTTCGGGCTGGGCGCAGGATGTCGGATCCCTTTCGTCCCTGCCGGCCATGACACCGATGTACTTCCTGAGGTCGGTCGCCCTCGAGGACAGGATGCCTATCTTGTCGAGGGAGTTCCCGTAGTCGATGAGCCCGTACCTGGACACGCGTCCGTAGGTGGGTGCGATGCCGTAGACCCCGCAGAACGAGGCGGGGCAGCAGATGGATCCCCCGGTGGAGACCCCGAGCGAGACATGGTCCTCGAACACCGCGGCGGCACAGGCCGATCCTCCGGACGATCCTCCGCACGCCCTCTCCAGGTCGAAGGGGTTGCGGGGGACCTCGAGTCCGGAGTTGGTGGAGAACGTGCCGAAGCCGAACTCGTCCATATTGGTCTTCCCGATGAGTTCGCCCCCGGCCATCTTCATCCTCTCGATGGATGTCGCATCGAAGGCCGGTCTGTAGCCCTCGAGGATCCTCGATCCGGAGCAGGTCTCCATCCCCTTGGATGTGAGGTTGTCCTTCGCGGAGAAGTGGAAGCGTCCCTCGGACGGCTCCTCCTCGGTCATCGCGTGGAACATGGAGTACTTCCCGTTGATGGCCCTTATCTCGGACAGTCTGTAGGATCTCATGAGAGCCTCGGCCCCCTGACGTATCTCTCATAGGTGTTCATGTCCCTGAGGAGCTCATCCGGATCGATGCGGATGACGGGTTCGTCGTCCCTGAGGATGTCCGCGACCTCCACGGGGTTGACGCCGTAGTCGTCACATCCGGGAGCTTCGTCCAGGAGCTCGAAGTACGTGAGGATCTCACCGAGGTCCCTGCTGTACCTCTCAAGTTCGTCATCCGTGAGTTTTATGTGTGCGGCACGGGCCACTCTCTCAATGGTTTCCCTGTCCATGTTCAGACCTTCCCGTGGCTATCGTGAAGGTCTATAAAATAATGTTATCCTTTGAGGATGAACATCAAACCGTACAGGGTCATGCAGGTGTCCGAGAAGTAGAACGGCTCCCCCATGGATCCGAGGTACCCTTTGAGGTCCAGCCCCAGTGAGGACACGGACGGGGTCATCATGTCGGGGAAGCGGCATGGTTCGGGGTACGCGCAGACGCCGCAGTACTTGCACCCCCCGTCTGCGAAGCCCATGCAGTCGAGGCCGTTGCTCCTGAGCTCGCGTGACATGATCCTGATGATCTTCTGCATCTCGTGGCAGGTGGCCTCCACGACCTCCTGGTCCTGGACATCCAGGCAGAACGTGCGGTGGACGACGAGGACGTAGTCCGTCCTGTCGTACAGGTCGGCGATGTCCATGGAGAACCCCGGGGGGCACGCCCAGTTCGTCCCGTAGCAGCCGCACAGGTTCTCCTCGCACTTCGACCTGCAGAGGATGTGGTTCTCCGGGTCGTAGGTGGGTACGGGGCCGACCCTGATGGTGTAGTCCTCGAACAACTTGGTCGACAACGCGGCCCGCCATTTCTCCATGAATCAACATTGTTATGGAATATTTATAAGGGTTTCCGCAAGCATTTAAGTCACGCTCATAAATGCTATCCGCATGGCAGAGGCAACACCCGAGAAGAAAATCGCCAACGCGATCAAGGCGATGGACGAGGGGGATTTCAAAAAGGCTTACACGGCGTTCAAGAAACTCGTCGTAGATGTACCTGACAACGCAGAGTGCTGGTACTACAAGGCCGAGTGCGGGAACTACGCATCGGGCATGTTCGGGGCGAAGGTGGACACCCAGGAGATCATGGATGCCTACAAGAAGGCCATCGAACTCGACGGCGAGCGTGTCGATTACTACCAGTCCTATGGACTGTTCTGCATATCCGTGAACAAGTACGACGAGGCGGAGAAGGCGTACTGCGAGGCCGCCGAGATGGACGAGTCCATGTCCGCGTCCCTGTATTCCGAGTTCGCGATAGAGTACTACAACAACGTCATGGCCACGTACGGTGAGATCATGGAGGATCCCAAGGCGCGTGCCCCGTACGGCAAGAAGGCGCTGACGTACATGCTCAAGGCCCTCGATATGGATGTCGAGGAAGCCAAGACTCTTCTCTGATCGGAGGGGGTACAGCCCCCCCCACATTCATCGACGGTCACAGGACCGTATTATTCTGCATCAACGACCGATTCGACCGTGCGTCCGATCACGGCTGGATGGCGATACCGCAATCCCTTGGACGATGGAGAACCACGAACCGACCACTGAACAGATGGAATGACAAAAGATGGTAGCGAGGGGTCGATTTGAACGACCGATCTCCGGGTTATGAGCCCGACGGGATATCCTGGCTACCCCACCTCGCTATCAAACCGTGCAAAGTGGATGTAATATAAAAGGTTTTTGAACAATCCCCTTAGAAGAACTTCTTCAGGAACATCAGATCGTCGATCTTGCCCTTGATCTGGACCTTCTTCATGACGTAAGCCCTCATGGGTCTGAGGGTGCCGTCGATGAGGCCGCGGAAGTTCTCGGGGGTCGTCGTTATGGTGAGGTCAGCGTCGTCCCTGAGGCTGGGCTCGAGGCTCTCCACCCTGGCGTTCCTGAGGACCATGGAGTAACCCTCCGTCCCGAGGTCGATATTGAACTTCTTGTCGAGGTGTTCGATCTCCTTCCTGAGGTTCTCGTCCCCTTCGACCTTCCTGTGGAACCTGTCGATCAGGGACTGGATGTCGTCCTGCATACTCATGTTATCACCAATCGCTTATCTTAGTGTTGGCTCTTCTGGAGAGCATCTGCCTGACGGGTTCCCACGAGCATCTGACGTGCGCAGGTGCGCGGCCGTTCGATTCGATCCATCCGCGGATGAAGTCCATGGTGTAATGGTCGCTCGGGTACCCGCTTCCGATGTTGCATCCGTATTCGGCCCGGATGTCTTCGATCATCCGGTCACGCGTCACCTTCGCCACGATGGATGCAGCGGATACCACGGGGTATGTGTCATCCGCTTTATGCCTTGCCGTCACCCCGCCGTGTCCGCCCATCGATGCGGACAGGCGTCTGCCGAAACCCTCCTCGTTCACATCGGGACAGTCCGCGAAGATGGCATCGCACTCCTGGTGGGATACGGCGTCGGCGAACATCCTCAGTTCTATATCGTTCAGGGACATCTCCTTCCTCAACAGGTCTATGTCCTCCGCCGAGACGATCTCCACGTGCCATTCGGTGTTGGAGGTTATCGCCTCGTACATCCTCTCCCTCGCACGGGGGGTGAGCTTCTTGGAATCCCTGACCCCAATCTCGCGCAGGTCCTCGTCGGACTCCACGAACACGGCACCGACCACGAGCGGACCCATGACGGAACCCCTCCCGGCCTCGTCGACACCACAAAACACCACTTAATGCACCACCTACCCGCATCGTGGTAGGTCTATATAATTTAAGTTAACCTGGTGATACGCCCCCATTATGTCATTGAAATGCGATCTCCAGTACGGTAGGGGGGAGGCCTGTTTCAAACTCACCCGTGTGGGAGTCAGGGGCGTCCGCAAACCGGTCCTCGTCATAAGGGAGGGCATCAACAGCACCCTCAACAACGCTCTCAACTGTTCCATAGACATCTTCGTCGATCTCCCTGCGGATCAGAAGGGATCCCATATGTCGAGGAACGTGGAGGTCCTCAACGAGGTCGTGGAGGAGAGTGTCCGCAACCCCATCGTGGGTCTTGAGGACATGGCCGCCGACATGTGCAGGAGGCTCTTGGTCCACCACGAGTACGCGCAGAACGCGGAGGTGAGCATAACCGCGGAGTACTTCCGCAACTCCAAGACCCCTCTCGGCAAGGATACGTTCGAGATGTACACCCTGATGGCAGGGGGCAGGATCCAGCGCGACGGGAAACTGTCCAAGAGGATCGGGGTGAAGGTACTGGGTATGACGGCGTGCCCCTGTGGGCAGCAGACCGTCACCGAGATGATGGAGTTCGAGGGGTCCATGCCCGTAATGACGCACAACCAACGCAACGTGTGCACCCTGAACGTCACCCTCCCCGAGGAGTACAGCATGGAGGCGGACGAACTCATCGACCTCGTTCAGGATTCGTTCTCGTCCCCCACGTACGAGCTCCTCAAGAGGCCCGACGAGGGCCAGGTGATCATCAACGCGCACAGGAACACCAAGTTCGTGGAGGATGTGGTAAGGGGCGTGCTGGAGCGCTTCGTGGACAGGTACCCCGATCTCCCGGACGAGGTGTACGTGGATGTCCTCAGCGAGTCCGAGGAGTCCATCCACAAGCACAACGCGTTCGCGGAGAGGGAGTCCACCCTCGGTGAACTCCGTGCGGAGAATATGTGATTTTTAGACGGGATGGGGGAGGATCACTCCCCCTCCCCGTCGATTCTCCCGAGTTCGACGTCCATCACGGATATGTCCGAGACGTAGACGTCCTCGGGGCACTCGAGGTCATCGAGGCATCCGACCCAGTACACCACGAGTCCGGGTCCGAAAAGCTGGGTGTATGGGACCAGTTGCTTGCGCGAGTTGTACTTGAACTCCGTGTTGTCCCCGAAGGAGGCCTTGCTCTCAACCCAGTAGATCTTGTGTCCCTTGTACATGACCGGCTCATCCAAGAGGCAGTCCGGGGTCTTGGTGAACTCCGTCCCGCGGAGGTCGTTCTCCGTGCGGTACGTGATCCCCTGGCCGTCCAGCCACTGGTGCAGGAGGTCCTCCCCCCAGATCCCGCGCTCCCTCTGCCTGTCGTTGGCCGAGGGCGAGTACACTATGTCGTTCTCTATCGCCTCGCGCACCTCGGCTGCGGTCTCCTCGCTCTCCAGGAGATCCGGGTCGTTGATGTAGCTCCAGAACTCCTTCTTGGAGGCGCCGTCCTCGAGGAAGATGAACATGGCGGTCAGAATCGGTGGGAACCTGTATTTCTCGGAGAGCTCCATTATCGACCTGCCCTTGGTCCATTCCTTCAGCATGCGGGGGGTGTTCTGCTTCACCACGTAGAATCTCTTCTTCACCTCCCTGCTGGTCTTCTGCGTGAACAGGGTGTCCAGGAGCCTCTCGTCGTATCTATCGGAGAGCGCCCTGACGTCCTTCACGGTCCTGAGGCTGTTGTACAGCTCTTTGTATTCTTCGTACTTCATCGTATCACTGGTGGAGTTTCCTGCAGAGGTCCCTGACAGCGGAGATCACCACGTCCTGGACCATGGATGTGGGGGGACAGTAGGCGTTCTCCGAACGGAAGGCGAAGTCCTCTGCGGTCATGCCGTTGATGGCGGCGGCGGTCAGCCAGTCGATGCGGCCTGTGGCCTCCTCGCCCGCTATGATCTGCGCTCCGACAATCCTGTGGGTGGTCGCATCGGCGAGGACCTTCACGGTGAGCTCCGTGCCGCCGGGGTGGTACCTGGCACGGGTGAGTCCGGTCGCCTTGCCGGCGACCACGTCGATGCCGTACCACGCCGCCAGGCTGGTGGACAGCCCGGTCCCGGCGATCTGCTTATCCCCGATGACGCTGACCCACGGGCTCGCGACGGGGCCGAAGAGCATCTTCTCCCCGGAGACCGCGTTGTTGCCGGCCACCGAACCCTGCTTAACCGCGGTGGAACCGAGCTGGCTCATGGTGGGTCCAGGCATTATCGCCGACTCGCACTGGACGAGGTCCCCGGCGATGTAGATGTCCGGGACGATGCGTCCCCTCCTGTATGGCTGGAGGGTGGGGGAGACCACAACCGCGTTGAGCACGCCGATGTCGAAGCCTAGCGCCTTCGGTATGTCCAGGTTGGCACGGACCCCGGTGGCAAATACCATGACGTCACAGGGGTACGTGACCCCTCCGGCGGTGACGCTCTCGACCTTTTCCGATCCGTTCACGGACTGCAGCGGTGCACCCATCACGAACCTGATGCCGAGTCCCTCCAGGTGGGACTGGATGGGGTCTGCCATGTCCCTGTCCGCGATGCGGGGTATGACCTGGTCCATCATCTCGACGACGGTGACGTCCTTGCCCATGTCCCTCAGGGAGACCGCGAGTTCGAGGCCGATGACCCCCGCTCCTCCGATGACGACGTTGGTGGCACCGTCGAGGGCAGCCTGGATGGCCTTCCCGTCCCTGACCGTCCTCACGACGAACACGTTGCCGAGGGATGCGCCCTCGACGGGTGGGACGAAGACCTTGCCTCCGGTGGCGATGACGAGGGAATCGTAGGGGTACTGCACCCCGTTCGCGGTGACGGTCCTCGCGGATTCGTCCACGGACTCGACACTGGTGCGGATGTGCACATCTATGCCGCGCTCCTCCGAGTAGAACTCAGGCGTGTGCATGACGATGTCGGACCATGCGCTCTTCCCCTCTATCCCCCAGGGAATCGCGCAGGGCGAGTATGCGACGTCCTCATCCTCGGTGAAGACTGTGACCTTGCATGCGGGATCCCTCTCCTTGGCAGTCGATGCGGCGGTCATGCCCGCCGCCCCGGATCCGATAACAATAACGTTTTTAGCCATTTGGCTTACCCGCCTTCGTATCCGCCCATTTAATATTAAGCTTTTGAAGAGCAGGCGCGCGGGAGGGAACGGGGGTTCCGCACCGGCAGACAGGTGCTGGCACATGGGATGGAGGGGCAGCAACGGCGTCCAAACAGCTCGTGCAAGGGGTTAAATCCCCGACTGGGATAACGTACCCACAGGATGGTAGCTGAATGAAGGAGAAGAGGTCCCCATCACAGCTTGAGGCGCTCTGGAAGGAGAGCGACATGGCCGGCGGTGAGAGAGTCGATGCGATGGTGATGATCATGCGCACCAACGGTTGCCACTGGGTCAGACACGGCGGCTGCACCATGTGCGGCTACCGTGAGGCATCCCTCAGCAACGTGACGGAGGACGATCTCCAGAGGCAGCTGGACCAGGCCCTGTCGCGCTACAGGGGGGAGCCGTTCGTGAAGATGTACACGTCCGGCAGCTTCCTGGATGACAACGAGGTCCCACCCGCCATGAGGGAGAGAATCCTCGACGCGTTCTCCGGTTGCAAGCGCGTGATCTTCGAGAGCCGTCCCGAGTTCATAACCCCTGACACCGTGGGCAGCCTGCCATCCAACGTGACGGTGGCCCTGGGCCTGGAGAGCTCCAACCCCGACGTCCTGGAGACGTCGATCCACAAGGGGTTCACACCGTCGGACATACAGCGCGCCGGCACGCTCATCAAGGACAGCGGCCTCGGTGTCAGGACGTACCTCCTGCTCAAGCCGCCGTTCATGACGGAGAGCATGGCGATATCCGACACCGTGGAGTCCGCCCGTTTCGCGGACCCGTTCTCCGACGAGATCTCCATCAACCCCCTCAACGTCCAGAGGGCTACCTATGTGGAGCGCCTGTGGAAGAGGGGTGAGTTCAGGTCACCCTGGATATGGTCCCTGATCGAGGTGTTCAGGCAGCTGTCTGGCACTGTCAATTCCCGTCTGATCTCCTCGCCCTCTGGCGGAGGGGCGATGAGGGGGGTGCACAACTGCGGTTCCTGCGACAAGGCCGCGCTGGACGCCATAGAGCGCTTCTGCTACACGCAGGATCCCGCAGACCTGGCCGTCAGTTGCGGATGCGTCGACCGCTGGAGGGCGTACCTGCGTTCCGAGGAGATCCTCGGTTCCCCCGCCGACCTGGACAGGGATTTCGAAAACGAGTTAGTACTGAGGATGTGAGGTCATGGACTACGACATTAAGAGAGGATGGTACAAGAACATCGAGGGGGACCTCCTGGCGAAGATGATGGAGGATGTGTTCGGGAACGTGACCTCCGAGGGGGAGCTCCTCGTTTCATCCTACGGCGTTCTCGCGCGCATCGAGGTGCGCATCCTCGCCAAGGACAAGATGGAGATCGTGACCGTGAACAGGGACGGACCCTCGGCCGACGACGAGATCCTCGACAGCAAGAGGAGGCTCAACCTCTTCGCGGAGAAGGCCACCGGGTTCGATGCCAAGACCCGCATGAAGAGGGCCCAGAAGAAGGCTAAGGAAGGAACCCTCTGAAACGGCTTCCCAACTTTTCATCCCCTCCCTCGCGTATTTATTATTATAAGGCGCGAGGGTAGGTTTATATACCAGACCCGTATACGACAGCCTAGATTGGACATAATAGTGTCCGACCAGACGCACCGGGCAATGCGGAGTCGCAACCCACGTCAGCCTCGATTCAACCCGATTCTGGAGGCGATTAAGGCGTCACGGTCGGAGCATTAAGACGTTCGTCTGATAAATCGCGAGGTTAGCGAAGAGACCCTCGCAGGTATGTGTAAAATATGCCGCAAAGAAGACGTCCCAAGAGAGGATCTAGGGCATACGGCCCTAGGAAGAGAGCACAGTCGCAGACGCCTA
>JAZODL010000136.1:0-3406 GCA_045596945.1 Candidatus Methanomethylophilaceae archaeon
ACCGCTTGGCCTCCGACTTTGCATGTCCCTCGGAAGTCCGATACTAGACAATTGTGAATACGGCGAAAGGTGCGGGGAAGGGGATTCGAACCCCTGGATCACTAAGAACGGGATCTTAAGTCCCGCGCCTTTGGCCAGCTCGGCTACCCCCGCACTGCCACACGGAACCCTTGCCACCCTATAATGGTTGGGTCCGAGTCTGATATACCTGTACCTCCATCGGGGTGTCGATGGCGTACCGCATCCCCCGCGAACAGGAGATTGTCAAGGCGATAGAGAACGTCCTGGTCCGCACACCGCACATACGCTCCCAGGATGAGCTGTGCAGGCTCGTGTCGACGGAGCTGCTCTGCATGGACGAGGGGTACCGCGTGAGCGGCGACCGCATCAGACGCATAGGGATCAACAGGGGGCTTTTCGACCTGGAGATCCGCTACGCCCGTACCGAGAGGTCCGGTGCCAGGAGGGAATGCCCGGTCTGCGGGAACGCACTGAGGTCCGTCCGCAACAGGACCCTGGAATGGGGCACGGTGGAGCTCACCCGGGTGTGCGGGGTGTGCGGATACTCCGCGGGGGGCGATGCGGAACGTCCCGCACGTTACATCATAACCAGGAGGGTCTGAGATGGACGACCGTGTGGCCAAGCTCAACCGTGCACGCGAACTCCTCGAGGAGGCCGCGGACCTCATGGACGAGGCCCTCCGCATGTCCGGTCTGGAGGGGAGGTCGGGTTCCGACAGCGATACCATCCGCCGCATAGCGTCCGACGCCGGATACGGCGGGAGCCTCCTCAACCTGGCCCTGGACCTGGATTACGCGGCCGTCGAGCAACCCTGCTGGACCCTGCCCCTGGTGTCCCCCAAGAAACAGTTCGAGTGAAACCTATATCACAGACTATCCCGATGGGGACGGAGAGGGTCTCCGATGAAGATTTGGGAATTCGCCAAGGTAAACGGCTCGTCGATCAAAGTGGACAACTGGATGTCCGACACCATGGGTCTAGTCGACAAGGGATGCATCTACAGCACTCTTTTCAAGCATCCCGAGCAGGGACCCAAGGACTACGAGATCATCCTCTCCATGTTCCCCCAGGAGAACTACCGCACCCTCACGCACATCACGATGTACCTGGACGACGTGCCGGGATCCAGTGCGCAGGCGGCGAAGTTCCTCGCGCAGAAGGAGATCAACATCCTCAACTCCGTATCCCTCAACGGGATATCCGACACCGTCATCGTTTGGAAGCTCATGGCGGACATGAACTTCGCAGGGGAGGTCGACCTCCTCCTCGAGTCCTTCGACAACCTGAAGGCGAAGGACGACCCATCGGTCTCCAAGATCAAGAGGATCGACTTCAAACCCGCGGAGATAGGCAGGCTGTTCAAGGGCAACTCCGTTAGCAACGGGAAGGTGGAGGTCAGACGCGGGTACCCCACCACCATCAAGGACGGCTGCTTCGACATAGGGGAGGTCTACGGGGACATCCTCGCCGACATCGACGGGAAGAACGTCCTGATCACGATGGATGCGGACTCATGGATAATCTCCCTGACGATCTTCAAGGAGGACACGAGCCTCGTCCAGGTCGGCATGGAGATCCCCGACTGCCCCGGCAGCATAACTCAGGCGCTGAGCGTCATAGCGGACTGGAACGTCAACCTCATCTCCGTGTTCAGCAAGGTGAAGGTCTGCTACGAGACGATGTACCTGGAACTCGTGATGGACATCGGGAAGAGCGACAAGGGGTTCGACGAGATCGGGGACGCCCTGCCCGGCATGCTCGACGGACTGAACGGCGTGTTCACGGTCAAGGAGTTCTCCAGACTCAACTGATAACATGCGCCTCCCCAAGACATCCGAACCGTCGGGCACCGTGCTGAGGGAGATCCGCCTGGGAAGGGGGGATTTCGCGGCAGGGGGTGCATGCAGCGTACCGTTCCTGGACCTGGACGGCGCGAGACGCAGGAGACCCCTCGTATTCGGGGAGGTCCCCCTCTCGGGCGATACCCTCCACGGTCTGGGGGACCAGCTGTTCTCCGGACGTCAGGACGACCCGGAGGAGTGGTCCGTGATGTGGAGGGAGATCGGTGCGGACGGCATATACGTGAGGGTTCCACCCGGCTACGACGGGGACCCCACAGTCATCGACAGGATCTGCACACGCACCAACCTCCCGGTGGCCGTGGACGGGGACCCGGATCTGGTCGCCGCTGTGGCGGACCGCATCCGGGATTCGGTCCTGATCCTCGTCCCGCGCGGGGACATGGACGGTCGCCCGTGCGGCGACCATGTCGTCGCCACGGTGTGCTCGTCCCGCGACGATGCGATCCGCTCCTGCACGGGCGCTTGCAGGGACATGGCCGTCCTGATGACCATCGACGATGTCGCCGGCGGAACCTCGGAGATCTCCGGCTACAGAAGGGCGGGATTGGCGTCCGAACCCGGTTCGGGACACCCCGTCATGGTGGACACGACCCCCGTATGGGACCGCGTCCTCTCGATGGGCTGCACCGTGGACCCCGTGAGGACCCTGTCCATGTGGGAGGGGACCGCCGCACTCACCGCGATGATGGCGGGGGCGGACATCCTCGTCATGAGGGGTCCGGGGGCGGCAGACATGGCCCGTGTCTACGGGGAGGAGCTGGCGGACCTGTGATACCATGAACGGAGGACTGGAGATCGGGGGCACATGCATCGGCGGGGGCGGACCCCCCACCATCGCACTCTCGGTGACGGACATACTGGACACGGGATCGGTGGCGATGCGCATAGGGGACATCATCGGGAGGACATCGGGGTTGGAGTCCTTCGGCGCCGTCTGCATCAGGAACGACAGCGGATCGCCGGAGGCGTTCGCGGAGACCGTGGCCATCACGGCATCGCTATGGTCCAGGGGTCTGATCCTCGATTCCGATGATCCCGCGGCCCTCCTTCTGGCCGCTGGTCAACTCGGGGACAGGAGACCCCTGATCATCGTCGGTTCGTCCACAGGAGAGGGCATCATGACAGCGGGGATGCTCGGTTGCCCGGTCGTGGTGAGGAGCGACTCGATGGAGGATCTCATGGACCTGTCCGCGGAGGCATCCGACGCGGGAGTGGGTGTCGCACTGGATCCGGCCGCGACCAATATGAAGCAGTGCCTGGAACGGAACACCGACCTCCACCGCCTCGCGGCGAGGATCCCCGAGGCCGACCACCCCGTGGTGACCAGGGCATGGTCCGGGGAGTACGCCCTCGCGATGGGCACCGTGTCCGTCGTGAACCACGCATCCCTCGTGATCCTCGACGACCTCGACGGGGACTCGTGCGTGGTCATCGATCGTGTGTCCCGTTCCGTGGGTGCGGCGCATGCGGAGGGCCCATGATCATCACCAGGTTCAACAGGATAAACACGGTCATGATCCCC
>JAZODL010000137.1:0-3203 GCA_045596945.1 Candidatus Methanomethylophilaceae archaeon
ACTCAAGTGAGACCGTAAACGGGGGTCCACCCCCCCTCCCCATATAGCCCGCCACATCGTGGCGGCCTGACGACACTTCTGGGAATGATCTACAGGCTGCCGCGACCGGTGCCCTGTCAAAACCATCTATCCGCCGTTCCCGGACGGGGCCGGCATCACTCGGACTCGCGCTGGACGTTCCTGATGCCGTCGGCCATGTCGTACCAGCGGTCCGACTCCTCCTTGTCGACATCGACGCCGTCGCCGAGCTTGTACATGTTGCCCAGGAGGATCTGGGCACCGGTGTGGCGGTTGAGTGCCGCCGAGGTGAGCCAGTTCAGTGCCTTCTTCATGTCCTGCTCGACACCGCATCCGGCCTTGTAGAACTGACCGAGGACGAACTGTGCCTCGGCGTGTCCCCCCTCGGCGGCCATTGCCATCCACCTGGCAGACTCCCCGAAGTCGCGTGGGACGGTGTCGTTGCGGAAGAACACGAGCGCCAGCTCGTACTGGGCGCGTATGTCGCCCGTGCCGGCGGCCTTCTGGAAGAGCATCTGCGCCCTGACGACGTCCTTGGAGACCCCGAGGCCGTGCAGGTAGATCTTGCCCAGGAAGTAGGATGCGCTGGGATGTCCCTTGAGGTGCGCCCTCTCGAACCAGGAGCGCGCCGCCTTGTAGTCCTTCGGGAGGCCCTGGCCCCTCGCGTACATGAGGCCCAGGCAGAACTCCGCGTCCGGATTCCCGTCGCGCGACTCCCTGATGAAGGTGGAGTACGCCTCGGTGTAACCCTTCTCGTTCCTGTTGCGGATGACGTACTTCGCCCACTCCAGGGGTTCCATTGAATCAGGTCCCGAGCCGTTCATATGGCCTCCGTGTATGGTGCCCTGATTATTAGCGTTTACGGGAAAAGGATGCACCGGTACCGGTCGGCCTCCGTTTCGCGCCGACGGCACCCATGGAGCCAGCCGGGAACAATCCTTTATAGAACGCGCACATGAGGACATCCATGACCCAGTACACCGTAGATGAGGAGGGCCTCTACCAGCCGGCCCGCATGCACATGGACCGTTCGTCCAAGGACTACGACCCCAGGGCCGCCGCCGTCGCGGCGGAGCAGGGTGCCGCCGACTCCGTGCCCGACGCACAGTACATCTACGGACTGTTCCTCCATACCGGGGAGGCCGGGGTCCAGAGGGACACGGCCACCGCGGCGGAGATGTTCGCCCTGTCCGCATCCGGTGGATGCAAGCCCGCGTCCATAGTGGCCGCGGAGATCGCCAGGAACGACGGGGACGTCACGGACAGGCTCATCGTTCTCAGGCTGAGGGGCGAGCTGGGCGACACCGACGCCTGCCGCAGGCTCTTCGAGCTGTACGACAACGGTGCGGAGTGCGTCAGGAAGGACCATGTCGAGGCGGTGAGGTTCTACACCGTCTGCGCCGAGGACGACGACGTCGTGGCGCAGGACGTGGTCGGATTCATGTACATGATGGGTAAGGGTGTCCGCAAGGACAGGGACGCCGCGGTGTACTGGCTGAACAGGGCGTCAGACAACGGCAGCGGCTCCGCGATGTACCACATGGGTCAGATGTACGACCAGGGCCTCTGCGACACGGAGCCCGACATAAAGCAGGCGGTGCAGTGGTACAGGAGGGGTGCCGAGGCCGGCGACATGGATGCGCAGTTCTCGCTCGGATGCATCTACACCCTGCCCCGCAGCAAGTACACCAACGAGAGGGAGGCGGCCGTCATGTTCTCCAAGGCCGCCGAGCAGGGCCATGCCGAGGCCCAGTACCAGATCGGCATGATGTGCGCATACGGCCAGGGCGTGAAGAGGGACCCGTCCCTCGCCGTCAGGTGGCTCGAGAGCGCATGCGAGGGGGGTTTCCAGCAGGCGATGGTCGACTACGCCAACATGTCCTTCGAGGGACAGGTCATCCCCAAGGACCTGGAGAAGGCCGCACACTGGTTCACCGTCGCGGCCAACAGGTGCAACGGCTATGCGCAGTACGCGCTCGCCTGCATGTACGGCAACGGCTTCTACTACGAGCAGAGCGACGAGACCGCCCTGAAGTGGTTCAGGGAGGCAGCCGAGATGGGGGAGGTCAACTCCCAGTACTGCCTCGCGTGCTTCTACTACGAGGGCCGCGGGACCGAGAGGGACCTGTCGGAGGCCGCCATGTGGTTCGACCAGGCCGCCGACCAGGGGCACCCCGCCGCCAAGGCCTTCCTGGGGATGCTGCAGGTCACCGGATCAGGCACCAGGCAGGACGTGGCGGAGGGTCTCAGGAACCTTAACGAGTCCGCCGAGCAGGGCTACTTCGAGGCCCAGTACTACCTCGGCAAGCTCTACTATGAGGGCAAGTACGTGGACCGTAACATACCCCGCGCCAAGAAGTTCCTCAGCCTCGCGTCCAAGCAGGGCGACAGGGACGCCATGGCGCTCCTCAACAAGATCAAGACGGAGAGGTCGAAGTGATGAAGGACCACCTGCAGCGCGACGCGAACGCGGGCGACCCGTACGCCTGCCTCGGTGTCGCGTACTACTGTTTCACGGGGAAGGACCGCGAGCAGGACATAGGTGCCGCCATAGGGTGGTACGAGAGGGCCGCCGCGGGGAAGTGCCCGAGGGCCCACTGGGAGCTCGCCAAGATATACCGCGACGGCGAGTACGTGGAGCGCGACCTGGACCACTACATGGAGCACCTCGTGGCCGCCGCCGAGCTGGGGAACTCGGAGGCGCAGATGGCCCTCGCGAACGAGTACCGCGAGGGCGGGGTGGTGGAGAGGGACGACGTCCTGGCCTTCTCATGGTTCAGGGCCGCCGCCGAGAACGGGGAGTCCCGTGCCAAGTTCATGGTCGGTTACAGCTACGCGCACGGCATAGGCACCGACGTGTCCGAGGGCGATGCCGAGATGTGGTTCGCATCCGCCGGGATGACCGGGGACGCGGAGCTGTTCCTCCAGCTGGGGTTGTGCTTCGAGTACGGTCTCCAGGGCATAGAGGTCAACCCCATAGAGGCGGGGAGGTGGTACAAGTACGGGGTCGACATGGGCCACGAGAAGTGCACCATCTGCTGGAGCTCCCTGCTGGGCGAGATGCACGGTTCCACCGGCGACACCTACGAGGTGCGCATGTACAAGCTCAACTCGTCCAACACCCAGAAGGAGGCGAGTCTCCGCGACTCGGCCCTGGGGATCGCCGACGAGTGCTTCGACGCCGG
>JAZODL010000138.1:0-2944 GCA_045596945.1 Candidatus Methanomethylophilaceae archaeon
CCGGGACCTCAGGTGTCGTATCCGTGGGTCCGGTGACCACGGATCCCGCTTCCGCGGAACCGCCATCCGTGTCGTCAGGACCGCCGGTCCCTCCCGTTCCATCCGATCCGACGGGTCCACGGCGGTCGTCCGGCTCCCCCGTGACCGTGCATCCCGATGGTCCGGCATCCTGTTCCGGGACCGTGTCCACCGCGTGTCCGGCCACCGGGCCGTCCGGGGGCCCGGCCTCCGCCACCGCGGTCGCCCCGTCCGTCACCGGTCCCGGGAGGTGCCTGAAGTGCCCCGTCGTCCTCGAGCGTTCGGTGTCCTCCCAGCACCCGGTGTGCACGAAACCCCGCCTCCCGTCCGTGTCGGTGGCCACCGTGCGTCCCTGGTCGTACCCCATCGGGAGCCCGCACACCGCGCACCTCCCTCCCTGGGAGTGCCACAGGTCCCTGTGCCTCACCACCTTCATCTCCCTCAGCCTCTCCGCACGCGAACCGAAGTACGTGCGGTCCAGGAACGGGTTGGCGGTGAGCCACACCCTCTCGTGCGGCACCCTGGGGTAGGATGCGATCCTCGCCACCTGTCTTCCCGATGGGGCGGTGAACGTGTCGCCCCCGTAGCCGTCCGGCCTCACGAACCTCCTGCGGACCTCGGCATCCGATAACAAAGTGTGCCTGCCGGCCTCCTCCAGGAGCATGTCCGTGATGCACCGGTCCAGGTAGCCGGACATGGTGGACAGGTCCGATACCCTGTACTTGGTCACGAAGCCGCGGATCCTGTCGTTGACCCTCCCGACCATCGCCTCCACGCCGCCGTATGAACGTACGGCCCTCCCCACACCCTCCATGAACGACTCGACGGAACCCAGGGTCGGACGGTAGTCCAGGCGGTCGCCCCTGCGGAAGAAGTCGAACCTCAGGAACTCGAAGCCGTCGTCCACGTGGCGGACGTAGCTCTTGTCCTCGTTCAGGGCCATGCCCCTCTCGGCGAGGAACCTCCTGACCTTCGCTGTGTACCTGAGTGCGTCGTCCTCGGTGCGTGCGGTGACGACGATGTCGTCCACCCATCTGACCACCAGCCCGTCCGACGGGTCGTCCGGATCGACCAGGTACGCTTCCAACCCGTTGAGGATCAGGTTCGCCATCACCGGCGACAGCCTGTTCCCGGTCGGGACGCCGCTCCTCACATGCTCCGCCGCATCCGTCCCGTTGCACCCGTCGCGCCGTCCGCGGACACGGGGCGCGCGGAGGAACTGCTCCAGGACGGACCTCTCCATCGGAACGTTGTCCAGCAACCACTCATGGGACATGGTGTCGTAGAAGGACCTCACATCGCACCTCGCCACCCACTGCGGCGCACCGTCACCGGAGAACACGTGCGCCACCTCGGCCACGGCGTCCGCCAGGGAGCGTCCGATGCGGGAGGAGTACAGCCTCAGGTCGTACATCGGCTCCACGACCGGTTCCATCAGCATCCTGTACAGGTCGTGCATGGCACGGTCGTGGTACGTCGGGATGCATATGTCCCTGTCCCTCCCGGTCTTCTCGTCGTGTATTGTGAACGTCAGGAACGGGTCGCTGACGTACCCGTGGTGCGACAGCATGAGCGATCCCTTCATCAGGTCCGCGGGTCCGTCCCAGGGTTCGCCCACACCGGGGTTCACCGTCGATGACGGCGACGTCACGTTCCTCACCGCCAGCATCCTGGCGTCCGGGGACGAGAGGAACCTCTCCGAGAGGTACCTCACCCCATCCCGGTCCGCGGCCATGGATGCCCTGGAGATCTCCGCCTGCATGGCGGCGACCCTCTCCGACACCGCACGCCAGTCCGTCGATTCCCATCTCTCCGCCAACGCGCTCTCCGACACTCCGTGTCCGTTCATGACCCCTGTACCGTCATGTGATAAGATGTGGTGGTGCGGGATGCCACGGGGAGTCCGTGGGATCTCCCCGACCGGGATAACATCGGATGGATCAGGGATCATGAAGGAAAATCGGGAGGGTGTAGACCCTCCGTCATGGGTTTCGGTTACCGGTGTCGGATCAACCCTTGTTGAGCAGATTCGTATCGATCAACTGCCATCCGAATTCGATCCTCTCGACATTGGTTCCGTATGTGGAATCCCATACATCCGTCGCCTCGGCCCTCATCATGTAACACACGCCCAGCTGGGTGTCCACGTACACGTGCATCTCCAGGGGTTTGCTGAGGTTCGATGCCCATTCGTAAGATGTGTACACATCGACGGTCCTCTTCCCCCAACTCGTACTCATCTGAATCGTGTCCACCAGGACGAGATCGTCCAATGCGGGACGGAGGTCCGTCAGGAAGGAATCCACCGAACCCGTGGCGCACTCATGCCCGTGGTCGATCGTGTACGACACCATTCCATCCTGGACCCTGTCCACATCGTATCTGATGTTCGAACCGTGGTTCTCCAGCCTGTTGCCGAAATCCCACTCCCTCTTCTCTGCGACAAGGTAGTAGTCACCCGCCCTCAGATCGTCCCTGAAGGTCAGCTTTCCGACTTGCACGGGTTGTGATTCCCCAGATTGGGGTCGGCTGCTCTTGGTTATCTGACTCGATTCCATTAGGGTGACGACCTGTTCGAACGAATCATAGTCCGAACCATCCTCGACCGATGATACGATCTTGAGACACACCCCCGACGACGGGTCCAGGTACACCCTCTGGTCCATGTTCCCCTCGAGGAAAGGACTGTACGCACTGTACAGCATGACATCGCACTCCACATCGCCCCAGGGGGTGGTCAGAACCTCCTTTTTCTCATAGGTGAAGTCCGCCAGGGTCTCGGCGGAGGGATGGATGTTGCTGTAGAAATCCTGAGCGGTGCCCGACCAATCCGACTCCATGGGGCCGTCGTCCCTTACCGTGTATTTCACGTAGTC
This sequence comes from Candidatus Methanomethylophilaceae archaeon, assembly GCA_045596945.1. Lineage (GTDB taxonomy): Archaea > Thermoplasmatota > Thermoplasmata > Methanomassiliicoccales > Methanomethylophilaceae > Methanoprimaticola. The sequence continues at coordinate 2,895 of JAZODL010000138.1, forward strand.
TACCTTTCCCACAGGATCTATGCTCACTACCCTGTATGTTCCCGTCTCGT
>JAZODL010000139.1:0-1933 GCA_045596945.1 Candidatus Methanomethylophilaceae archaeon
GCGCAGGATTGGTGGCATCAAGGGTGATGGTGTGTGCGGGACACGTTGCGCACACCGCGATAAGGTTAATCCTCGGGGAGACGGAACAGTAACGATTAATCACAGTTCGCCCTCCATGTGTCCGATGCACATGTCCGACGACCTCGTCATAGGTGGACACAAGTTCCAATCAAGATTCATACTTGGTTCAGGCAAATTCTCACTCGACATGACCCGCAAGGTCATCGAAAACGGTGGCGTGCAGATGGCCACCCTCGCGGTACGTCGCGCCAACGCCGACGGTGAGGGGAACATACTGGACCACATGCCCGAGGGCATAACGCTCCTCCCCAACACTTCCGGGGCCAGGACAGCCGATGAGGCCGTCAGGATCGCCCGTCTGGCCAGGGAACTGGGCTGCGGCGATTTCATCAAGATCGAGATAATCCGCGATTCCAAGTACCTCCTGCCGGACAACAGGGAGACCATCAGGGCCGTGGGAATGCTCCATGATGAGGGATTCATACCGATGCCCTACATGATGCCGGACCTCACTGCCGCGAGGGACATGGCCGATGCGGGGGCTGCCGCCATCATGCCACTGGGATCGCCCATAGGAAGCAACAAGGGGATACTAACCCGCGACTTCATCAGGATGATCGTGGAGGAGATCGACCTGCCCGTCATCGTCGATGCCGGCATAGGCAGACCGTCACAGGCATGCGAGGCCATGGAGATGGGATGCGCCGCAGTCATGGCAAACACCGCCATAGCGACTGCAGGCGACGTTGCATCGATGGCTCGCGCATTCAGACTGGCCATCGAGGCGGGACGCATGGCCTACCTCTCCGGACCGGGAAGGGTCATCGAGGGCAGGGGCGTCGCATCCAGCCCCCTCACGGGATTCCTGGGGGAACAGTGAGATGGTTCGCAGATGGACCGATGCCGAGGACTACCACGAGGGCATGGAGTCCATCGACTCGGACGTGATGGACCGCGTCCTGGCCGCTACTAGGGAGTACGAACCGGACTCATATACGGAGACGGATGTCAGGAGGGCCATGTCGGGACCCGTGGGCCCCGAGGGATTCGGTGCTCTGCTTTCCCCTGCAGCCAAACCGATGATGGAGGAGATCGCGACCCTGGCCAGGGAGGAGACCCGCAAGCACTTCGGCAACGCGGTGACGCTCTTCACCCCGATATACGCATCCAACCAGTGCGAGAACCGCTGCATCTACTGCGGATTCAACTGCGACAACAAGATCAACCGCGCCACACTGTCCCCCGAGGATGTGCGCAGGGAGATGGACTCCATAGCATCCATGGGACTGCGTGACATACTGATCCTCACGGGGGAATCAAGGGAGCATTCCGACATCCCCTACATCGGCGACTGCGTCGCGGCGGCATCCGAACGTTTCACCGCCGTGGGCATCGAGGTCTACCCGATGAACACCGACGAGTACAGGTACCTGCAGTCAAAGGGCGCGGACTACGTCACGGTGTTCCAGGAGACGTATGATCCCGAAAGGTATGCGGAACTCCACCCGGGAGGTCCGAAGAGGATCTTCTCATACCGTTTCGATGCACAGGAACGTGCGCTCCGCGGTGGCATGAGGGGCGTAGCTTTCGGTGCCCTTCTGGGCCTGGGGGACTTCAGACGCGATGCGTTCGCATGCGGGATGCATGCCCATCTGATCCAGAGGAGATATCCCCATGCCGAGGTGTCTTTCTCACTTCCTCGCCTCAGACCGTTCATCAACGGCAGGGTCGAACCCGAATCCGTATCCGAGAGCGACCTACTGCAGGTGTCCATGGCATACAGGCTGTTCATGCCGTTCGCATCACAGACGATATCCACCAGGGAGAGAGCGGGATTCAGGGACGGGATAGTGAACATCAGCGCCACCAGGATATCCGCATCGGTCAGCGTGGGTGTGGGTGAACACAGCGG
>JAZODL010000140.1:0-3068 GCA_045596945.1 Candidatus Methanomethylophilaceae archaeon
CCCTCAAGCTGATGTCCATGGCGTTCCTCCTCCCCGACAAGGACGCCCCCGTGATGTGGCGCGGACCGGTCAAGATGGGTGCCATCAAGCAGTTCATAGAGGATGTCAACTGGGGGTCCCTCGACTACCTCGTCGTGGACATGCCCCCGGGAACCGGCGACGAGGCCCTGTCCATCGTCCAGCTCATCCCCAAGGCGGACGGGATGGTCATCGTCACGACACCTCAGGATGTCGCACTCCTCGACAGCAGGAAATCCCTCGTGTTCGGAGCCGAGACCCACATCCCCATCATCGGAATCGTGGAGAACATGAGCGGGTTCGTGTGCCCCCACTGCGGAGAGGTCACCAACATCTTCAAATCCGGAGGTGGCGAGGACACCGCCAGGGACATGAACGTCCAGTTCCTGGGACGTGTGCCCATCGAGCCCGGTATCGTCGATGCCGGTGACAGCGGACTCCCGGTTGTCCTGAAGTACCCCGAGTCCGCATCCGCGAAGGCCTTCGGCGAGATCGTCGACAAGATCATCAAGACGGTCGATCACTGATGAGACTGTTCGTGGTCTCCGAAGGGGAGTCCCTGGACTCCTATGTGGCCGATGACTTCGGCCACGCCCCCTTCTTCCTGGTCGTCGACTCCGACACCCTCGACTACCACGTTGTCGTCAACGAGCATGCCGACGCGCCCGAGGGTGCGGGGATAGCCGTCGCCAACGCCATAGTGTCGCTGGAGGTGGACGCCGTCATAACCGGCGGTATCGGCATGCACGGCTACAAGATACTCAACGATGCGGGTATCCAGGTGTCGTCCGACGAGGAGGGCACCGTGGAGGACTGCATCCGCGACTTCATGAGAAGGGTGGAGCACCGCAGGAAATTCGAGAACCAACCCGGGGAATGAGACCGGAGGTCAGACGGACCTCCTGTCCCCCCAAATGATCTTGTGCAACTGGGGGAGGACCCTGATGTCCAATCCCGTTGCCAGGACCTTGTCCACCAACCACTCCAGACGTCCGGTCCCTCCGACGGGGCCGAACACCACGTTCGTGTCGACGGGGTGGTCCCTGAGGAGCGACACTGCGAAGTCGAAGTCCCCCTCGTCCCCTATTATGAACTTGAGCTGGTCCTTCCTCCCGAGGAGGTCCAGGTTGGACAGCAGCATCCTGTCGGTCATGCCCGACATCGGACATTTGATGTCCATGCTTATCATCATGGACGGATCAGACGGCACGGCGGACAGATCCATGGAACCGTTTGTCTCCAGGACCACGTGCTTCCCCCTGTCCAGCAGCATGCGCAGTAACTCGGGCATGTCGGGTTGGAGCATGGGTTCCCCTCCGGTCACGCATACGTGGGCGGTGTCGCCCACGGCATCCACGATCTCCCCCAACGTCATCTCCTCTCCCCCGGTCATGGAGTAGCCCGTGTCGCACCACGAACAGGAGAGGTTGCAACCGACGGTCCTCACGAACACCGTCGGGACACCCATCATCAGGCCCTCGCCCTGGATGGATCTGAAACACTCGCATATCCTCATGTCACTCGTACTCTATCTCGTCCCTGAAGCCGGCCTCCTCGAAGCCCTTCAGTCTGAGTCTGCATGAATCGCAATGACCGCATGCCCTGTCCCCTCCGTTGTAACAGGACCAGGACAGGTGCAGCGGAGCACCCAGCTCCTTGCCCAGCCTCACGATGTCCGCCTTGGACATGTCGAGTATGGGCGTGACGACCTTTATGGGGTTGCCCTCCACACCGGCCTTGGTTCCCTTGGAGATCATGTCCTCGAACGCCCTGAAGAACTCCGGGCGGCAATCCGGGTATCCGGAGTAGTCGACCACGTTGGCACCTATGTAGATGCGGTCCGCGTCCACGGACTCGCAGAGACCGGCGGCGATGCTCAGGAATATTATGTTCCTGGCGGGGACGTACGTTATGGGGATCTCCGCATCGAGCTCGCCCTCCCTGTCCATGGGGACATCGAGGTCCTCGCGTGTAAGGGCCGAACGGAACGATGACAGGTTCAGGTCGATGATCGTGTGGGCGATTCCGTAGTGCCTGCAGACGTTCTCGGCCGAGACGAGCTCCCTGGTGTGCCTCTGGCCGTACCTGAAGCTTATGGCGGTGACCTCGCACCCGTCGGCCAGCGCCTTCGCCACCGTGGTGGTCGAGTCCAGACCGCCCGACAGGAGGACGACCGCCTTCGGCATCAGAGCACCTCTGTGTACCATGCGGTCTGTCCCCTCTCCTCGTCCAAGCCGATGGACACGGACCTGACGTTCGAAGGGAACTCTATCTCGGAGACCATGCGCAGGGTCATCGCCCTGGACATCTCCTCGGCGGTGGTCGTGGGTATGTCGAGGAGCGTGACGTCCTCACGGGGGAACACGTACCTCTTGCCGCACGACACCGCCTCGACGGAGACGTCGTCCACCTTCAGCTGGACATCCTGCGACGCCGTCGGCAGGAGGGTCTTGTGATCGAGTTCGTCGATCATCTCCTTGAGCTTCCTCTTCAGGATCACGAAGTCCATTATCATCCCCTCGTCACCGATCTCACCCTCGAGACGGAGACGGACGATGTACGAGTGTCCGTGCAACCTGGCGCATTTCTCATGCCTGGGTATGAAATGACATGCTGAGAACCTAATACCCGAGTAACCACCATCGATCTCTAGAAACATCCTCATTCCTCCGTGAGCCTCATCGCTAGGGCGATCGAGTCCATGTAATCCGTTTTGACACGGGAGGTGTCCACGAAGACCCTGTCCGCGTTGAGCACCGGTGCACCCAGTGCCTTCGCACCGCCTATGAAATGCAGTGCCCTGAATATTATGTTGCCCGTGATCCCGTCCGGTGCTATGATTATGTCCGCATCGTCCACCGCATCCTCGATGAGGATCTGGGAGTGGTACGCGTCGTACCCGTTGTCACGGAGCATCTCCGCCACTTTGCGTGCGCTCTCTATGGAGCGGTCCACGACCCTGCAGCGACCCATGTCCTCGCATCTCCCTCCGGACATCACGGCTACGCGCTCCCCCATGCCGACCCTGCGGGCGGGGGCCACCGAGCGGA
>JAZODL010000141.1:0-1782 GCA_045596945.1 Candidatus Methanomethylophilaceae archaeon
CATGACGACGGCGAGGAGTCCCCTCCTGTTCTTCATATCCATACATTTCATAGGAACAATTGGTCTGACGACCAATCCAACTCCCCCTATTCACCTCGACGTCTGGCACATACTTCTTATAGTTGTAAGTAAAGACATCCATTCCGAACGGCGCACCGGACGGTGCGCGAGACAGGGAGCGAATGCATTTGAACAGGACGTACGAGGAGATCAACGAGAGGATACGCTCCGGCGAGGCCGTGGTCATGACGGCCGAGGAGGTCGTGGACCTCGTGAGGGAGAAGGGTGTGGAGAAGGCCGCCGAGAAGGTCGACGTCGTCACGACGGGTACCTTCGGCGCCATGTGCTCGTCCGGGGCCTTCCTCAACTTCGGCCACTCGGACCCGCCGATAAGGATGACGAACATCAGGCTCAACGGAGTCGAGGCCTACGGGGGACTCGCCGCGGTGGACACCTACATCGGTGCCACGTCCATGATCGAGCCGCCCGGCAAGGGCTACGGCGGGGCCCACGTCATCGAGGACCTCATCGCCGGTAAGAGCGTCCACCTCCAGGCCTGGGGACCCGGTACCGACTGCTACGTCAGGAAGAGGATCGACACCTGCGTCACCCTCGACGACCTGAACGAGGCCTACATCTACAACCCCCGCAACGCCTACCAGAACTACGGCATCGCCACCAACACGTCCGACAGGACCATCTACACCTACATGGGCAAGCTCATGCCCAGGATGAAGAACGCCACGTACAGCTCCGCGGGCGCGCTCTCCCCGCTGCTGAACGACCCCCACCTGGACGTGACCGGCATCGGCACCAGGATCTTCCTCGGCGGAGGGGAGGGTTACGTGGCGTGGCAGGGCACCCAGTTCAAGACCACCGTGGAGGAGGTCAACGGCGTCCCCGTCGGCGGATCCAGGACCCTCGCCCTCATGGGCGACATGAAGCAGATGGACCCCGACTTCGTCAGGGGACTCGACATCACCGGCTACGGCACGTCCCTGGCGATCGGCGTGGGCATACCCATACCCGTCCTGAACGAGGACGTGATGGGGAGGTGCGCTATATCCGACGCGGAGATCTTCGCCGAGATGGTGGACTACAGCCTCCCGTCCGGCAGGACCTGCATGCAGAGGTACAGCTACGAGGAGCTCCGCTCCGGCAGCATCGAGTACCAGGGCAAGAGGATAAGGACGTCCTCGCTGTCGTCCATGCACGGCGCGAGGAGGGTCGCGGACAGGCTGAGGGACTGGATCGAGCACGGCGAGTTCCTGCTCAACAGACCCAGCATGATGCTGCCCAGGGAGGGTGCGGTGAAGCCCCTCCTCGAGAGGAAGAGGGGTGAGTGACATGGTCGACCACAAGATCAGGATAGACTTCAACGAGGGCAACGTGCTCGAGTCCGTGACCTACACGCTGGTGTCGGAGTTCGACCTCAGGCCCAACGTCCTCAGGGCGGACATAGACGGCGACGGCAGCGGGTTCATGCTGCTCAGCATCGTCGGGGAGGAGGACAGCGTCTGCAGGGCCATGGCGCGCATCCGCGACATGGGCTTCTCCGTGAGGGAGCTCAGCGGGCACATCATCCACGACACCGAGAGGTGCTGGAGCTGCGGCGCCTGCGTCTCCCTGTGCCCCACCAGGTCCATACACCACGAGGAGGGCACCATGAGGGTGCTCCTCGACACCGGGACCTGCATCGCCTGCGGCTCCTGCATCAACGCCTGCTCCGTCAAGGCGATCCAGCTCGAGCTATGAGGGCCAGGCTCTCCTACCTGGAGACCA
>JAZODL010000142.1:0-2778 GCA_045596945.1 Candidatus Methanomethylophilaceae archaeon
GACGAGGGCCTGAGCCATCCCGGTCTCGGGGAGGACCTGCGCTCCATGGTCGCGGGCGGACTCGATGCCGATTACTACGCGGACCAGGGCGCCGAGTACATGGAGGCGTACGGTGTGCTGGACGGCTATCTGGACCTGGGCGTGAGGAGCGCCACGAAGGTCGACCCGGAGGTCCTGACCGACGCGATGTCCCGTGCATCCGGGGACGGCTCACAGGTCGTGTACCTCGCCTACGGGAGCCTGATCCGCGAGGACAAGCAGTACCGTGCGAACACCGACCCCTGCAGGAGCACCGGTTCGGAGTACGCGTTCATGGACCCCCAGTCCATCCCGGACATATTCGCCTGCATAGACGCGGTCGGGAGGATCATGGGGTTCGACGAGACCGTCATCACGGGACTCATGGAGGACGTCCAGTGTGACATGTACGCCGTGTACCGCGCCGTGCAGTCGGAATCGGACGGCGACAGGCCCCTGGTCTACTGGGAGTACAGCAGCGGGAAGTCCGTGAAGACGGCCATGGGGAGGGAGATCATGTCCTTCATGGGTTTCGACACGAGGCTGATGGACGGATCGGAGTACGACCTGGAGGCCCTCATGCTGGAGTCCCCGGGCGTCCTGTGCTTCTACGACACCGATCCGCGCACCATGGACGAGAGGATGAGGGTCTACTGATGAGGGTCGGGACCCCTCTCCCATATATTGGATTATTAATCCAACACATCGGCGATAATTGGATATTAATTGGATAATATTGCCAACTATAAAATACGACATTGGCAATTATTGGACTAATCATCCAACTGATGGTTTCGTGGTAGTGTTACTATGGAAGGAAAGAACATGAAGATCGCAGCGGTCGCCGTGGTGGCGGTAGTCGTCATAGCGGCTGTGGCGGTCGTCATCGGAGGAGGTATCACCGAATCCGAGAAGAAGGGCCTCTACAAGCTCGATGCCGAGTTCGTCGAGGTCAGCATGGGCCAGTGTTCCGCCACGCCGAGTGTGATCCTCACGCTCGAGACCGTTTACGAGGCGTACTACGGCGACTACACTGACAAGGAATACACGATCGACGATGTGAAGGCCGACGAGGCGTTCTGGAGCGAGTTCTGCGCATGGACGCCCCTCGTCACCGACAACGGGGATGGGACGTTCGATGTCGTCAGCCAGACCAAGGCCAAGGGAAGCGAGACCGTGACCATGCCCAAGGTGGATTCGATGGTCACACTCGGTACGATGTACTCCGAGACCCTGTACTTCCTCCTCTGCGAGCAGTACGGCGTCGAGCCCTACTCCGAGGCGGGACTCTCCAACGACTCCGTCGGAGAGGCCATGAAGAAGTACATCGCCGGAGGGATGCAGTACTCCTACTACGAGCAGAACGAGGGCGTGTACATGACCTCGTACATAGACGAGTCGGAGTACATGGACCTCGGAGTGACCTCCGTACAGAAGGTGGACCCCGAGGTGCTCACCAAGGTCCTCGCGGATGCGAAGTCGGACAGGGGAGACATTGTCTACATGGCCTCCGGTACCCGTATGAACGACGACAAGTACTACCAGGCCAACACCAACCCCGCCAAGAGCACCGGGACGTACTACGCGTTCTTCGCCCCCGGCACTTTCGGGGACGTGTGCTCCTGCATCGATGCGATCGGGAAGCTCATGGGATTCGACGAGACCGTGATCAACGGACTCATCGACGATTTCCAGTTAAGGTTGTACACCGTGTACAAGTCCGTGGAGGAGAACGCCGAGAGCGAGAAGCCAAAGGTCTACTGGGAGTCCAACACGGGCAAGGCCGTCAGCTCCTCCATGGCGGTGACGATCATGGAGTTCCTCGGATTCGACACGAAGCTCATGGACGGGGCGGAGCACGACATGGAGTCCCTCCTCTCGGAGATGCCCTCCCTCCTGTGCTTCTACACGAACGACGACCGTCCCATGGACGAGAAGATGAGGACGGCCTGATGAAAACGAAGGTGCCCGTTATGGAAGACGTAAGCAACGATGGGATGCGTGATTACCACCGCAGGAACAAGAGGAAGGCCGCGTTGATTGTAGCGGGCACCGCACTAGCCCTCATCGCGATCATCGTCGCGACGATGATGATCGGCAAGTACCAGCTTTCGTTCGGGGAGATCGTGGGGATGCTCACCGGCACCCACTACGACGACGCGGACAACTACATACTGTTCGAGACGAGGATCCCCAGGATCCTTTGCTGCGTCCTCGTGGGTGCGGCACTGTCCTGTGCGGGACTCGTGATGCAGAGCCTCTTCAAGAACCCGATGGCATCGCCCTCCGTCCTCGGGATATCCAACGGTGCGGCGTTCGGTGCGTCGCTGGCCATAGCGTTCGGTGTCGGGAGCGTGTTCGGCGGTTTCGCCGTCCCGATAATGGCGTTCCTGTTCTGCTGCCTCACCATGGTGTTGGTCTACGTCCTCGGCAGGACGAAGTACGGGGTGTCCCCGGTGACCCTGCTCCTGGCGGGAGTCGCGGTCGGGGCGTTCTTCAACGGTATGGTCTCGCTCATGCAGTACGTGGTGGAGGACGACGTCCTCGCCAGCATAGTGTACTGGACCATGGGCAGCTTCAACGGCTGCGGTTGGACGTCCTTCTTCACGGCGGCGATACCGATCTCCATAGGTCTGATCATGATGATGCTCTGCAGACGCGAGCTCAACCTGATCTCCGCCGGGGAGACGCAGGCGGCGAACCTGGGTGTGGATGTCAAGACGATAAGGATCGTGCTGATCGTCTCCACATCGCTCGTGG
>JAZODL010000143.1:0-4615 GCA_045596945.1 Candidatus Methanomethylophilaceae archaeon
ACATGGCTACGATCCGACTTGACAGGCATGCCCAAGCCTCTTCCTTCGTAAAGCGTCTCTTGTCGAACGTCAGAGTGATCAGAAGGGCGCACGTGTCTCTGATGTTGGGGTTGTTGCCGACCGGATGATCGAGGACCTTGCCACGGATCGCCTTGAGGAACTCGTCGCGCTGCCTCGCCTTTTTGAGGGCATACTGGCGGTTGCCACGACGGCAGACTGGAGAGTATACCTTCTCCTTCGTGACCTTGTCCTGGAAGATGATCATCGACTCATCCCTCATCCAGTCGAGGAACCTTCCTTGGTGAAGTCTGTCGTCCAAAGAGATCTTACCGTTGACGAGGTCGGAACGGAGCTTTCTGCGGTCATAGCGCCATTCCCCGAACCAGTCGCCGCTCTGCCTGTTTCCGGGCTTAATGGGCTTAGAAAGGGCTTCCGGATACGCGGAAGGGGTATCTTCGGGATAAATCGGTAAGAGCTCGGATGAGGTTGTTAAGTTCCCAAAAAATTGAGATGATGGAAAGGGATGGTCCCCACTCCCTGATTTGAACAGGGGACCTGCTGATTTCAGCGGCTGTATCGGATTTCTTCCGAAAACACTCTACAGTCAGCCGCTCTGGCCAGTCTGAGCTAAGTGGGGATTGAATCGGAGGATGCAGATGAGTTATATAAACCTATCTGTCGCTCCGATGGGTCGTGCCCTCAACCTATGTAGGACAGGTCCTCCGGGGGTGCCTCCACCGACTGGACCTGGCTCTGGCTGTTGAGCTGGTCTATGTTGTCGATGAACTCCTGCATCTCGGATGTGTCGAACTCCGTTCCGAACATCCTCCCGAGGACCTCGATGACGCATCTCGCGCTCTTGTGGTCGACGATGACGCCGGATGTCTCGCCCATGATGCAGATCGACTCTATCCCGAGGTTCTGACCGAGTCCGACGAGGGCGGCCGCTGCACCGACGATCCCCCCGCGGGGTTCACCGGGGCTGAACTGCACGCCGCACGTCTCCATCCTGGACTTCATCTTGGCATCCGATACTGCACCCAGGACACGGGGGTCCGTGACCACTGTCCCTGTGCCGTACCCGCCGAGCGTGATTATCATGGAGAGGCCGTGGGGCAGGAGCATGTCCACCACGCACTGGGAAAGCAGGAACTGCCCCTGGGGCGTGGTGCCCTGGTAGTCGCCGAGGAGGAACACGAGGTCGTGTCCGCCGACATCCTCCGCGACCCAAAGCTCGTGGCATGCCATCCTCACGACGCACTCGTCGTCCAGCATGACCTGCGGGGGGAGGTCCTCGGAGAGGATGCGCGCCATTCTTCTGGCGTTGAGCTTCTCACTGACGAAATCCGCCGCGATCTTCCCGACGTTGCCGACTCCCGGGAGTCCCTCGATCAGGATGGGGTCGTGCAGTTCGGGCTTGGAATCATAGGTGATTATGTTTGCCATTTTCACCGTACCTCTCGAGAATGGTCTTCCTACGGTAATCGCCCATGCGGTCCTCCGGAGAATATTTCGGGGGAACCGGGCAGTGTGTTTCCGAACCGCAGGCGGAACATGTCGGCAGGAGGGTGTACCTCCTGCATTTCATGCACCGCCTGAGTTCTGATTTCATTTCACTTGCTCTCGCGTTTGAGAACAGCGTTGCCGCCGTTGGAGATGAGATCGTCAATTGCGGCAGCGGAGACTCTCTTCATGATCTCCTCCGCCTCCTTGTACTCGCTCGCATTCACGACGACCCTGTACTTGGGGCATCCGACGCAGGTGATCTCTACATCATCGTCCTCAGCGGCTTCGAGTCCCTTGACCAGGGCGTTCCTGACGAGCTCCATGCCGTTGGGGGCGGAGGAACTCATCTCGAGGATACCGTCGATCTGCACCATGGGTGGCGCGACGTTCTCCCTGGCGACCTCGATGAAGGTCTCGATCCATTCGCCAGAGAACTCCTCGAGGAACTCCTCGGGCTCGGAGACCACGGACTCGAAGGCACCGTAGAGTGTCTCGTACACTTCCAGCAGCTCGTTGCCGAACATGTCGTAGGCGTCGTCGATGGATATGGACATCCTCTCGGCGATGATCTCGACGAGCTTCTCGGCCTTCTTCTCGTTCTTCCACTGCTGGATCTTCTCTCTCTTCTGGTGCTCGTTAACAGATTTAAGGGAAAGGTCGATGTGACCTTTGGATGAATCTACGCCCAGAACCTTGCAGACGATCTTTTGGCCTTCTCTGATGAAGTCCCTGATGTACTTGACCCAGCCAGTGGCAACATCCCTGACGTGGACGAAGCCCTCCTTGTCATCGTACTCGTCGAGTGTAACGAAGGCACCGAAGTTCTTCACGTTCTTGACGGTACAGACGACGAGCTCGCCGTGCTCGGGAAAGCCCCTGACTCTGGACATCAGCCAACGACCTCGAGCACTTCGCCTTTGATCTCGCCGACGCCGCCCTTGGGGACGATGAGGGTGGATCCGCACACGTGGCAGGAAACCTTGGTGGCTGCTTTCCTGAAAGCGATCTGCTCGTTTGCGCAGTCGGGGCACTTAATCTTGATGAAATCTCCGGTCATGTGATCACTCCGTGAGCTCGAACTTCTTCGCACGAATGCAGGGCGCGAGGTTTGCCTTCTTGCACTGGCTGCATCTGTACCTGAGGTTGATCCTCTTGGTGGGTTTCTCTCTTCCTTCGGGCTTGGGCCTGGGGAAACCTCCGTAACCTGCGGTCACCTTTCTGAATCTCCTCTGACCCCACTTGAGCTCACTGGCCTTCTTCTTCTTGACCCTCTCGACCTCCTGGTCGGTGTGGGTCTTGCAGTAGGGACAGTACCTTTTGATTGTCCTGGGCATTTTCATGATATTCACCTTGTGAATGAATCGGGACGTGCTAATAACGAGGTTATATAAAAAGGTATTAGTGGCTCCTTTAATACTCTATTATTAATAGTTATCGAGGAGCCGGACAGCTCACCTGAGCTGCTCCGCCATCCTGGTGACGCTGCCGTCCGGTCTGGATATGAGCACGTCGAAGGCGGTGTTCAGGAACATCCCGTTCTCGACCACGCCGGGGATGACGTCGATCCTGGACTCCAGGAAGAACGGGTTGTCTATGCCGTCGAACCTGCAGTCGTAGATGTAGTTGCCCCCATCCGTGACGAAGGGCGCCCCGTCCCTCATGCGGAGCTCGGCCTTGCACCCCTGCCTCTCGAGGGCGTACCTGGTGTGCTGGTGGCCGAAGACCAGGACCTCCACGGGGAGCGGGGCCTTCGTGCCGAGCTTCTCGACGATCTTCGACTCGTCGGCGATGATGATCTCCCTCTCGGTCGCGGCGGCGACGATCTTCTCCCTGAGGAGCGCCCCTCCGAGGCCCTTGATGAGCTGCATCTTGGGGTCCACCTCGTCGGCACCGTCTATGGTGACGTCCAGCTTGTCCACCTCGTCGAGGTCGACGACCCTGATGCCGCACTCGCGGGCGAGCTGTTCGCTCTGCACGGACGTGGCGACGCATGTCAGGTCGTAGCCTCCGGCGACCAGTTCCCCGATCCTCTTGATGGCGAAGTACGCCGTGGATCCGGTTCCGAGACCGACGTTCATGCCGTCCTTGACGTATGTGTTGACTGCTTCCTCTGCTACGAGTTTCTTCATGGCCGATGCGTCGAGGGTCATTCCATTTCCTCCACTGGGGGTACATCCCCATGCACGGGACCGCTAAAAGTCTTGCCCCACGTCCCGTGCGCATCACAGGAGGGCCAGGTGGCGTCCGATGGCCGCACCCATCACGCAGACGACAGAGTTCAGCACGATGTTGGCCGTCGCGGACAGGGTCTCCCCGTCGGCGAGGAGCCCCACGGTCTCGATGGAGAACGTGGACATCGTCGTGAACGCCCCGAACAGCCCCACGAACAGGAACAGTCTCCAAGTGCCCGTCGACAGGTCCCCGTTGGAGAACATCAGGTACGATGCCAGCATGCATCCGGTGATGTTGACGATGAACGTCGCCCACGGGAACCCCGTCTCCACCACGCGGTACACGGAGTACCTCAGCACGGCGCCGATGGCACCGCCGGCGGCCACGGCCAGGAACTGGAGTGCTGGGATCATGGTACCGCGGACGGGGTCATGCGATTTCAAACCTCCGCAACCGATATCATCCCACAGCGCATCCGCACGGATATGAGATTGGCTTCCCTGTACTCAGGCGGAAAGGACTCCACGTTCGCACTGTACCTCGCGGAGCAGATGGGGCACGAGGTCCCGTACCTCGTATGCATAATGCCCGAGGACGAGGCGTCGTGGATATTCCACACGCCGAACCTCTCGCTCATACCCCTCATGGCGGAGTCCATGGGGAAGGAGCTGGTCACCGCGCCGAGCACGGGGACCGAGGAGGGGGACATGGAGGGCCTCCGCAGGGCGCTGGAGGGTCTGGATGTGGATGGTGTCGTCACAGGGGCGGTGTGGTCCGACTACCAGTGGGACCGTATGAACATGGTCTGCGGCGACCTGGGCCTGAAGGTGATCTCCCCGCTGTGGAGGAAGGATCAGGACCTGGTCATCGAGGAGTTCCTGTCGTCCGGCATCGAGGCGGTGATTGTCGGATGCTACGCGGAGGGCCTGGACCGAAG
>JAZODL010000144.1:0-1849 GCA_045596945.1 Candidatus Methanomethylophilaceae archaeon
CCTCCTATGAGTGCCGTTATCACCCCGACGGGCAATCCAGTAGCCCCGGCCTCCTTGGCGACGCAGTCGGCCAGGACCAGAAGAAGTGCCCCCAGGCATGCCGAGGCAGGGATGACGTACCTGTTGTCAGAACCTATGAAGAACCTGACCACGTGCGGAGCCACCAGACCCACGAAACCTATCGTTCCGGTGAAACTGACCACCGTGGCCGTTGTTATTGAGACTAAGAGCATCAGCAGGACACGGCACCTCCCGGTATCGACACCCAGTGTCGTGGAGATCTTGTCCCCTGCGGATAGTATGTTGAGCTGCTTCCCCATCATGGATACCAGTGCCATCCCGACCACCGTGACCGCGATGACGACCGGGAGGTTCTCCCAGGAGGACTTCCCGAGTGTACCGACGGACCAGGAGTAGGCGTCAGCCAGGTTGTCCGGGTCCGCATAGAGCATGATGAGCTGGGTCGTGGCACTGAAGACGTACATGATCGCGATACCCGAGAGGATCATCATCGTGGGGGTGGTCTTCTTGAACCTGGTGATCAACGTTATCGCGATTATGGGGATCATCGAGAAGATGAACGCGTTGACCATCGTCCCGGCGGACTTCGCGAGTCCCGGTACGATGGAGAACCCCAGGACTATGCACAGCGTGGCTCCGAGGGATGCCGCGGATGACACACCCAGTGTGTAGGGGTCCGCGAGGGGGTTCCTCATCACACCCTGCATGACCACACCCCCCACGGCGAGGGCGGCACCCACGAAGAGCGCCATTATCGCACGAGGAAGCCTGAGGTCCCACACTATGAAGTCCTTGGTCTCGTCCATCAGGGTGGTGGGTTCCACACCCAACAGATGATTCCATATGATGACATACGATTCGAGGAAACCTATGTCGAACTTGCCGACGGACAGTGTCACTCCGACGCCCACGACGGCGAGTGTCAGACACAGCACCGTGAAAAGCACCTTCTTGTGGATCTTCAACCCGTACTTGGAGCGGATCTCGCCATACTCCACCAGCTGCATGTCGGACCTGTCCCTGATGCGGTCCGCCATCAGAACACCTCCCCATAGCCCTTCTTCTGACGGAGGATGATGTACAGGAAGACCGGACCGCCGATGAAGGACATGATTAATCCGACCGGCAGTTCCCCCACCTCGGTCAACGTACGGCCCACCAGATCGGCGGCCAACAGCACCACCGCCCCCAGGGCCATGGATGCGGGCACGAGGAACTTGTTGTCGGAACCGAGGATCATGCGCACGATGTGCGGGACCACGAGTCCCACGAAACCGATGATCCCCGTGAAGCTGATGACGGATGCGGTCACGACGGACAATGCTATGAGGCACAGCGTACGGTACTTGGAGGCATCCAGTCCGAGGCTCTTGGCGCTCTCGTCGCCCAGGATCAACAGGTTGAGCTTGTTGGCGGTGAAGATCAGGAATATGGATCCGATGACCGTGACGACCAGCATCAGCGGGATCTCCGACCACATCGCATCCTCGAACGATCCTATCTGCCAGAGATAGGCGGTCTGCAGCTTCTCATCATCCGCCGTGATCATGATGAGTGTCGTCAGGGCGTTGAATATGTACGAGAGGGCCGTTCCGGCCAGGATCAACGTCGCGGGTGACGTGCGGGATATCCTGGATATGAATATCATGGCCAGGGCGGGAACCAGGCTGCAAACGAACGCATTGGTCACGATTCCGTACTGACCGAGGATGCTCGAGAAGGAGAAGCCCATGATGAGTGCGGTGACCGCACCGAAGCAGGCTCCGGACGATATCCCGGTGGTGTAGGGGTCCGCCAGGGGATTGGACATGATGCTCTGCATCGCCAC
>JAZODL010000145.1:0-2941 GCA_045596945.1 Candidatus Methanomethylophilaceae archaeon
TCCGGCCACGGTCCCACGGAGGGTTGCGGGACCGCCCGGTTCCGCTGCATCCCCTTCGACGGGTACGGGAACATGTACGTCGAGGCCGAATCGGACCGTGTCACCATGAGGGGTTCCGCGGTCTCCTGGTCCGACACATACAGGGGACAGTGCGATTCGATGGCGGTCCTCGGTGTGGCAACGGTCCTGTTTGCGTCCCTGGTGCTCTGGGATCCGGTGTTGGATGCCGTTCCGGTGGCGGTTTCGATGGCGGTCGGTGCCCTCGTCATCGGGATGTCGGTGAACACTCTCCGCATCCTCGGCGGGATCCCGGACATGTCAGATGTGGATCCCGTGGACACCGTGTACCTGGACCGTGGCCACTACGCCCGTTTCGTATGGGGCGATGTCCCCTGAGGGCATCGATGGGGTGTGGGTGGTCGACGGCAGGTCCCGCAGGGGGCCCTGGTCATGGCGGTGGCCGTGGCACTCCTGACGGTGTCCGCCCTGTTGCAGGAGATCATGGGTGATCATGCGGTCGCATCGCTCATCGTGTCGTTCATATGGGTCCTGTCCATGTCGCTTCGTCTCTATGGGACCGGCGATGGGCCCGGGGACCGTGTCCGCATGAGGTCGCACGGGATGTGGATCACCGTCACGACCGTGGACGATGGGAACCCGCTGTGCGCGACCGCATACGATGGGGAGGCGTTCGGGAGATGGAGGTTCCTGTACCTGCTCATGGGGGCCATGATCCTGTTCAACGCGTTCGTCTCCCTGGTGGACGCCCCGGGAGGGTCGATCGGTGTCGCCCTGGTGTTCCTCCCCGTCTTCCTGTACACCGCCGTTTCGTGTCGCACAGGTGATCCGTCCGACATGGGAGGGGACATCGTGGAAGTTCGCGTCACGGACCGGGGGACGGCCGTCTACATATGGTCCGTGTGCGCTGAGTGCGGCGGGGCACGGCCCCGCCTTTGTAGAAGGATCACCACTTCCCTTCGGAAGCGGCGGACAGGTTGTCCAGGTACCGCTGCTGCGAGAGGAACGACCCGTCCATGTCGGAGACCATCCTCCTGTACAGGGAGTGGGGCACCGCGTAGCTGAGGATGTCCGGTGGGACGAACCTGCGGGCGTACATGTCGGTCATCCCGATGACGCCGCGGGGGTCGTCGGAACCCGCCTCGCCCACGGGTATGGCGTAGATCTGCTGGCATGCGAGTCCGAACGGCGCCGTGGACGCCGGTCCCTCCGAGGTGCGCGAGTAGGCGGCGAGCTGCATGAGCGCTGAGAGCTCCACCGGGTTCACCAGGAACACGACGACCTCCACGGGTCTGCCCTCGGCCTCGGCCGAGTCCAGGTCCTGGAACACGATGGCGTCCTCCCCGTCGCCTATGTCGGGGACGCACTCCATCTGCCTCATCGCGCACTCCGGGTCGCGGAAGTACCTCTTGCCCGGTCTGCCCTCCTCCGGTGGACGGTCGGACATGTTCACTGCGGTCTTGCCGCGGTCCGGGATCCCGCCGAAACCCAGACCGCTGACCGCACCGTGGCAGCGTACGGAACCCGCATCCGCCGCGTACTTCCCGCCGTCGCGGGCGCATCCGGTCAGGAGCAGGGGTATGACGCACTTCCCCTCGGGGACGACAGCGTCCTCGGGGACGGACGGTGACCTGTACACAGCCACCGGTCTGCATCCGAGGCCGAGGGCCTCGGCGATCGGGTTCATTCCGGACCACCCAGTTCCGCTATCGCCCTGTCCGCGTGGACACCGAAGAGGTCCTCGAACGCGGGGAACTCGCCGAGTCCCCTCACGATGCAGTGGACCCTGTACCCCCTGGACTCCATGAAGGAGCGGAGCGAATCCTCATCGTCGCCGGCCATGTCGTTGTTGGCATGGTCCCCGGCCACGAGCATGAAGGGCAGGAGGACCACATCGGTGAACCCGAGGCCGTCCATGATGTTCACCGTGTCCTCGAACGTCGGGAACCCCTCGACGGTGGTCAGGAAGACGTTGCGGTGCCCGGCCGCCATCAGCTTCAGCTGCAGCTGGCAGTAGGCGGCGTTGGCGTGGTGCTCCGTGCCGTGACCCATCATCACGACGGCGGCACCCTCCCCCGCTACATCCGCGGCGGCTGGGATGATGTCCGCCTCGATTGCGGACACGGCGTCGTCGTAGTCGGAGCCCTCCGTGAGGAGCGGGGTGCCGAGGGAGATGTGGGTGAAGCGCCCCCTGTACTCCTCGACCGCATCCTCGACCAGCTCGTACTCTATGCCGTTCATGATGTATGTGGGCTGAACGACCACGGTGTCGAAACCCTCGTCGGCCAGTCTGGCCAGTGCGTCGGTGATGAAGTCGACCTCTATCCCGTCGCGTTCGCGGAGCTTCCTTATGATCATCCTGCTGGTGAACGCCCTCCTGCACTCCCAGTCGGGGTGGTTGGTGGCGATCCTGGACTCGATCACATCGATGGTCCTGGCGCGGTTCTCGTTGAAGCTCGTTCCGAAGCTGGTCACGAGTATGGCTCTCCTATGGGGGTCTGTCATGTGTATTGGATGTATAATCCAATATATTAAGTGGTCCGATGCCGGCAATGGATAAGAAGACCCGGCACCGGGGATAAGGCGTTTCCACCCGTCCCCGTCACGGGTTGTGAGATTGGTTCGATGTGCTCAGCCGATACGGGTGCGGTTGGATACCTTGTTCGGGGACGGGAACACACCCGTGATGTACGGATTTTGATATTGGATATATAATACAACCCCTGGATGGACGTTTGTGTCCACATCCGTCAACCGCCATGACGGGGTGGGGGATAATTGGATTATATATCCAACTTCATACAGCTCCACATCATGTTCAAGATATCGGTCTACGGGAAGGGGGGCATCGGCAAGTCGACCGTCTCCGCGAACCTGTCGTATGCTCTGTCGGCGGGGGGATCCAGGGTGCTGCACGTCGGAT
>JAZODL010000146.1:0-3779 GCA_045596945.1 Candidatus Methanomethylophilaceae archaeon
GAGCCGCACGGCGAAGACCGTCAACGGGGCAACCATGATGCTCAGGACGGTCTACACCTCCGACTTCATCAACGAGATGATCCGCGACAACAAGTCCTCCACCCTGAGGGAGATGTACTACATCTCCGAGGGATGGAACCACGCCAAGTTCCACTCCCAGGACGAGAGCAACCTCCTCGCGGAGGACCTCGAGACCATCACCGGGTGCATGAGGGAGGACTTCAAGCTCCGCCCCGAGGAGTCCGGTGCCCACGTCTACGGGGACCTGAACTTCACCACCATGACCAAGAAGGGCATGAAGACGATGAACTGCATCGACGACGTGTCCGAGGCCGGCTTCGCCGTCCCGTACAAGGTCGAGGAGGACACGTTCCAGATCGACCCGGGGAACACCAGGTTCGTCATGGCGATCGAGACAGGAGGAATGTTCGCCAGGTTGATCGAGAACGGCTTCCCCGAGAAGTACGGGTGCGCCCTCATCCACCTGGCCGGTCAACCCGCCAGGAGCACCAGGCGCCTGATCAAGAGGCTCAACGAGGAGCACAACCTGCCCGTCACGGTGTTCACCGACGGCGACCCGTGGTCCTTCAGGATCTACGCCTCCGTGGCGTACGGGGCGATCAAGACCGCCCACATATCCGAGTTCCTGGCGACCCCCACCGCGCAGTTCATCGGGATCACCGCGTCCGACATCCTCAACTACGACCTGCCCACGGACAAGCTCAGCGACAAGGACATCGGCGCCCTGAACGCGGAGCTCTCCGACCCCAGGTTCAAGGACGAGTACTGGACCAACGAGATCCAGGCCATGCTCAGCATGAAGAAGAAGTCCGAGCAGCAGGCGCTGGCCAAGTACGGCCTGGACTTCGTCACCGACCGCTACCTACCCGAGAAGCTCACCGACATGGGTGTGCTCTGACACGGGCACGCGGGCCACGCGCCCGCATCCCTTTTTTACCACATCGCGTTCCGCCACACATGAAGGGCGACGCGAGGGCCGAGATAACCCAGGGTATAGTGGACTACCTGTGGGACTACTGCGAGGACCACAGCATAGACCTGCTGTGGGGGAAGCCCCTCGTCGGGTTCGCGGACGCCAACCACCCTCGCTTCGCGGAGTTCAGGAGCATAGTCCACCCCGAGCACTACATGCCCTCCGACATCCTCCCCGGGGCGACCATCGTCGTCTCCTACTTCCTCCCGTTCGAGAGGCAGGTCGCGAGGACCAACATACCCGGGGACAAGCCGTCCCCCGAATGGGCGTTCTCCTACCTGATGAGCAACGAGGCCAGCATAGGCCTCGGTGAGCGCGTGGCCAGGATCGTCAGGGGCATGGGGTTCGAGGCCGTGTCCCCCAGGGACATAAAGCGCACACCCGGGACGATCGTCAGCAGGTGGTCCCAGAGGCACATCGCGAACCTGGCGGGTCTGGGAACGTTCGGGATGAACAACATGCTCATCACCGAGAAGGGGTGCTGCGGCAGGTTCTACTCCGTGGTCACCACGCTCGACGTGGAGCCCGACGGGATCCCCGAGACCGAGTACTGCACGTACAGGAGGAACGGGGGCTGCGGGCTATGCATGGACAAGTGCAGGAGCGGTGCCCTGACCCCCGACGGCTTCGAGCGCCACGTCTGCGACGCCCTCTGCAACGACAACGGCAGCATGTTCAACGGCCTGAGCGTCTGCGGGAAGTGCGTGGTGGGCATGCCGTGCTCCCACAGGAACCCCTCCTCGGACGTGGTCGGCAACAGGCTCGGCTACAGGAAGTGATCCCGTGGACGGACGCATGCTCTACTTCGAGTGCTACTCCGGCATAAGCGGGGACATGGCCGTGGCCGCCATGCTGGACCTGGGTGCGGACCGGGACGGCCTGATGGCGGTCCTGGACAGCCTGGACCTGGACGGTTTCAGGGCGGAGGTGTCCAGGAAGACCCGCAACGGACTGGACGCCTGCGACTTCTCGGTGGTCCTGGACGAGGACAACCACGACCACGACGACGCGTACCTCTACGGCGACCACCATCACGGTCACGGCAACCACCATCACGGACACCACGCCCACCGCCACCTGCCGGAGATCCTCGCCATCATCCGCTCCGGGACCATGACCGACAACGCCAGGTCCATCGCGGAGCGCATATTCACGATCCTCGCGGAGGCAGAGGCCTCCGCACACGGCGTCGACGTGGACAGGGTCCACTTCCACGAGGTCGGGGCCGTCGACTCCATAGTCGACATCGTCGCCCTGGCCTACTGCGTGGACGACCTCGGCATCGACAGGGTCTGCTTCTCCGAGCTCCACGAGGGCACGGGCACCATCAGGTGCCAGCACGGCATCATCCCGGTCCCTGTCCCCGCAGTGGCGAACATAGCGTCGGCACACGGGCTCAGGCTGAGGATCACCGGACACCGCGGCGAGTACGTCACGCCGACGGGTGCCGCTTTCGCGGCGGCGGTGGGGAACTCCGAACCCCCGGGCTCCTTCAGGATCGTCCATGTGGGCACCGGTGCCGGGAAGAGGGAGACGGATCTCCCCGGGATCGTCAGGGCGATGGTCATCGAGGCGTCCGGGACCCCGGAACGCGTGTGCAAGCTGGAGTGCTGCGTGGACGACTGCACCGGGGAGACCCTCGGTTTCGCCATGGACAGCCTCTTCTCGGCTGGCGCAAGGGATGTCTTCTACACCCCGATCTACATGAAGAAGAACAGACCGGCCCACTGCGTGACGGTCATATGCTCGGAGGGCGACGTCCCGGCCATGGAGCGCATCCTCCTGACCGAGACATCCACCATAGGCGTCAGGCGGTGCACCATGGAGCGCACGGTCATGGACAGGACATTCGAGGACGTGGAGACCCCCCTGGGCACCGTGAGGGTCAAGGTCTGCAGCCTTGACGGCATAGTCAGGCGCTACCCCGAGTACGACAGCCTCGCCGCCCTGTGCAGGTCCGCGGGCATCCCGTACCGCGAGGGCTACGACACCGTCACCGCCTTCCTGAACCGGCTGTGATCGCAGACGGCGCGGCCCGTCCGTATGGAAATCAGAATGGACAAGTGGTTTTGTTCGGGGCGGAGGTCCGCCCCGGGATCACTCGGCGGGCTCCCACTTGCACCTGACTGGGGAGACGATGGCGCCCTCGGCCTTAAGCTCCTTGAAGGCCTTGTCGATCTCCTTCCTGTCGATGCCGGTCGCCTTCTCGACCTCGCCCGCGCTCATGGGCTTCCCGGCCTCCTTCATGGTCCTGATAACGTCTTCCTTGACGGTCATGTACAACTCCTCGGCCTGTGGCCGCATATGGATGATCGTCGGTTGGAGTAATAAACCATCCTCTCCACGGACGAGGGATCCGATAGATACCTACTTATAGAAGTTCTGTCAGTAAAACGATTATCGCACCCGTAAGGGTGAAGAGGGTACTGCAATGGCGAAGAAAGAGTTCAAAGCGGAATCTAAACAGCTCCTCAACCTCATGATCAACTCGATCTACACCCACAGGGAGATCTTCCTGAGGGAGATCGTGTCGAACGCATCCGATGCCATCGACAAGCTCCACTACAGGTCCATCACCGAGGCGGACATCCCCCTGTCCAGGGAGGACTTCAGGATCGACATCAGCATCGACCCCGAGGCACGCACGGTCACAGTGTCCGACAACGGGGTGGGCATGACGGTGGAGGACATGGAGGCCAACCTGGGGGTCATCGCCCACAGCGGTTCCCTCGACTTCAAGAGCAGCATGGAGTCCGTGGACGACGTCGACATCATCGGCCAGTTC
>JAZODL010000147.1:0-13353 GCA_045596945.1 Candidatus Methanomethylophilaceae archaeon
TGGCAGGTGGCCAACGGTGTGGGATACAAGTACATGCCCGAGATCGAGATCGATCCCGCGAAGGCATCCGAGGACGACGTCCTCGCCTGTGCGGCCACATGCCCCAAGAGGGTCTTCGAGATCGAGGACGGAAAGCTCGTCGTCAGGAACCCCCTCGAGTGCAGCCTCTGCATGGCTTGCACCGAGTCCCTGGGCGAGAGGGGTGGGATCACCGTGTCCGGTGACGACACCAACTTCGTCTTCAAGTTCGAGACCGACGGGTCCCTCACGGCCCAGCAGGCACTCGACAAGGCCATGGAGATCCTCGCCGCCGAGGCACAGGACTTCAAGGCCCAGCTCGAGGCGCTCTGACAAACATCTCAACCCTCCCCTCCGGGGGAGGGATCAAACCGTCCTCCCGTGGTCCGTGCACCCAAGTTTTATAATCCCCACACCATCCCAGTCACCATGAGCGGTCGTGTGGTGTGTCCGGAGTGCGGCAGGGTTTCCGATGGCGAAACCGGTTTCTGTGTATCCTGCGGGAGGGCCTTCGACGGTCCCGCTGGCAGGGCCCCGTCGGATGTGCGCACCACCGGGGATCCGGTCGCGGACGGTTTCTCGCTCATGGCCTCCGGATCCCTCGCCGAGGCGTCGAACATGTGGGCTGGGGCTGTGAGGGGCGGTCACGTCCCGGACGATGACGAGTACGCCCGCATGGTATCGTCTTGGTGCTCCTGTCTGGTCTCCCTGTCCGCATCGGCGGACGTCCGCTACCGCAGGAGCGGATCGGACCTCTCCAACGTCCTCCCCGAGGACCGCGACCTGTGCCTGGACATTCTGTCCGGCATCCGCTCGTGTCTCGACGCCTGCACGTCCCAGGTCGTGGTGGTCAACCTGTCCACCAACTACATGTTCGCCATGATCGACTGCTTCAACGTGTACACGGACCTTAACGACCTCCTGGAGGTCTGCAGCGATGCCCGCGGCTTCCTCGCACTCGCATCGGAGAGGGCGGCGTCAATGTCCTCCGACGGGTCGATGGACCACTCGAAGGCGGAGCTGTACATAGGGACCAACGTAGAGTTCGCCTCCATGCTCGAGGAACGCATCGCTACGATGATCGGCTCGGCCGGACCCGGCCTCGTGGACAGGCTGTCCGACCACTGGTCGTCCGTCCCCAACCTGCCCTACGTCCAGGACCTGGTGCTGGCGTTCAACATGACCGCCCAGACGAGGGTCGCGGGGAGGTTCATGGGCAGGATGATCGTGAAGACCCGCGACACCGAGATGGAGATGTTCACCAGGAAGTACATGTCCGGTGTGCAGTGACGCTCAGAAGAAGTCGGACAGCTTGCACTTGCGGACCTTGTCGTTGTTGAAGACGGAGTCCATGCTCATCTCGAGGATCATGATCCTCTCCTTGTTGTAGGTGTCCAGTCCGTACTTCTCCCCGATGGCCTTCGAGACCTCGAGGTACTTCTTCACACTGGCCTCGTGGACGGTCAACGTGAGGGCGTTGCCGCACTTGTTGCACTTGCCCGACAGCGGCATCCTGCGGTACTTCTCCCCGCACTTCGTGCACCTGACGGTCTGGGTGGAGAAGCTCCTCAGGTTTCCGATCATATCCGGCATGAAGTGCTTGTTCAGGACGCGTATGGCCACGTCCTGCTCGTCCACCGCACGGATCTTCTTCCCGAGCATGAGCTGGGCGTCCATCTTGTCCATCATGGTCTCGAGGGTCGTGTAGGCCGAGTACTTGGGTCCGTAGGCTATGTCGTGGGTGTCGTGGGTGAATCCGAAGTTCTGGTACTGGTCGGGGGTGCCTATGCGTCCCGCCACGAGGTCCATGATCTTCTCGAGCTCCTTCGGCTCCCTCATCTCCATCGCCGCCCTGTAGAACTCGATGGGGTAGCGTCTGAGGCAGTCCACGTTGTGGGCCTCCTTGTCGATCTCGTTGGGGTCCAGCCTGGTGGTCAGGACCAGGGGTGCGTCCATGAGCCCCCCGCGCCTGTCGGGCAGGTAGCTCCTGGAGAAGTTCAGGAGTCCGTCCATGGCCAGGATGACGCAGTCCTCGTCCCCGTCGCAGTTCCTCCTCTTGGCCGCATGGAAGAACGGGTGGCCGTAGCACCCGCGCAGGTCGGCGTACCCTATGATGCGGCACAGGATGCCCCCCGATGTGTGGGGTGCGAGTCCGAAAGTGACGTGGCCGATCAGGTCGTGCCTGTTCTCCACGTTGTAGTAGCGGGGCAGGTGGTAGAACTGCTCCAGCTCATCGTCGACGTACTTGGCGACCTTCACCAGGTAGTCCCCGCAGTCCCTGGCCGGGATGATGTCCTGCACCCTGAGCTCGCAGATCTGCTCCGGGTCCGTGAGCGGATCCCCGTTCCAGTCGTGGGTGTACCCCAGCTCGTGCGCCTTCCCTATGCTGAGGCCTATCTCGCGGGGTTTGAAGTGCGTGAGCGGGATGTCGGTCATGTCGAAGCGGATGGTCCCGTCCTTGAACGCGCTGACACCGTTCTTCTGCCTCAGGATGCCCTTCTCCAGGGGTTCCACGGTCTTCGTGCGGGATATCAGCGCGTCGAGGCACTTCACCTCCGATGGGGGCCTCTCGTGCAGGTGCTCGCAGGCCGCCTTGAACTCCTCCTCGAGGTTGATGTCCATGGGGGCGGGTCCGACGTTCCCGAAGGAGTTGGCCTTCGGCACGTACTCCGTGTGCATGTTGCAGTTCCTGCACCAGTTGCGGTACGTGTACGTCCCGCATCCCCTGCAGATCCTGTTGCCGACCTCCACGGTGACCTCGGGTCTGCCGCCCCTCCTGCTGGAGGCGTTGCTCCTGCAGACCGCTATGGCCGCGTTGATCTCCTTCCCCGCGTCCGCGTCCTTCCCCACCGGGAACAGGGAATGGTCTTTAGGTGACATGTCGCGTTCCTTGGCCTTCTCGGGGCGCGCCATCCTGGTGCCTATGCGGGTCATCGCCCTGGCACGGACCTCGTAACCGGCGGCGGCGCTGATCGCGTCGAGGGTCCTCTCCCCCTCCAGTACGGGGCCGGGGGATAGCCCGTCCGGCCCGTGGTGGATGCCCAGGCAGTCCAGCATCGCCTCGGAGTAGCGCTCGGACACCCTGACCGTGTCGCCGTCCACCGTGTGGAGGGCGCAGAGGTTCTCCAGGATGCGTTTGGAGGAGGGCTCCCTGGCGACGGTCAGGACGCCGTCGGAGAACGATCCAGTGGCCAGGATGTGGTCCCTGAGGGCCACCATATCCTCCAGCGGCCAGTCCGACCAGAACAGGTTGAACTTGGGGTGCAGCGGGACGCCGTACTCCGCGCACATCTCCTTGGCGCGGGCGTAGGTGGGATCCTCCCAGTCGTCCGGGAGCGGTCCCCTGGCCTCGATCTCCTGGACGTGCCACTCGATGGGGTACCCGCACGGGACGAGCGAGTGGTTGTTCTCGCAGAACTCCCCGAACGGGACCAGGATCTCGCCGTTGTCCACGATCTCCGCGACCATGTTCCTGACCTCCAGGACCTCCTCCTTCGTGTGGCAGTAGACGAGGTCCCCGTTCCTCAGCAGGAGCGTGGGGCCCTCCAACCGGTCGCAAGGGGTGACGACGCACGCCTTGCCCGGTCTCTCGATCTTGATCTGGGTGCCGAGCGCCATGAACTCGTCCATGGCGTACATGCTGCCCGTGTTGTACGCGAGGGATGCCAGACCGGATGTCCTGGCCCTCCCGTACCTGAGTCTGAACCCGCCGACGCGGCAGGGGTGTCCGAAGATGGGGCGTCCCGCGACGATGTCCTTCAGGTACTTGGTCTGCGGTTCGACCCTCTTCTCCCCGGCCTCGCTGCCCTTGTCGACGGTCTTGTGGGCGTCCAGGAACTGGCCTATGAACTCCCAGCCCTTCATGCCCAGCTTGTCCACGTGCTTCTTCAGCTTGGCCGCCTTCTGGCAGAGCCCCTCGGCTATGACGAGGCAGGCACCTCCCCTGACGCGGTTCGTGTCGATGCGGGGCAGGTCCCTGAAACCGGATATCTCGACCTGCTCGGTGCCCTCGCCGTCGACGCAGACGGGGCAGTTCCTGACGATGAGGTCGATCTCCTCGGAGGTGGGCGTGTACTGCAGGTGCTGGCACTGCTTGTACAGCGGGATCTCCTCGTCGAACCTGGCGATCTCCGCCTCGGTGGGGATGTACCTGCCTATGCCCAGCTCCGTCCTCACGACGTCCGCCAGCAGGACGCTCATCGCCTGTGCGGTGCCCCCCGCGGCACGGATGGGTCCGGCCAGGCCCAGGTCCACGTAGTTGGTCCCGTCGGAGTTGTTCCTGATCCTGAGGAACGCAATCCCCTCCAGGGGTGCGACCAGGATCCCCTCGGTGAGGACGGCCAGTCCGACCCTCACCGCCTTGTCCAATGCGATCTCGATGCTCTCCGCCGGCCTCTTGGCCATCTCCTTGGCGGCCATCAGGGAGACCAGTTCGCGGTTCCCGTACTCGGCGGTCAGTCTGCGGATGTCGTCGGCGACGCCCTCCACGTGGTAGTCTATGAGCAGTTTCTCCACGCGGGACGCCAGGTCCTCGGCCTGGGGGATGTCCACGGTCGTCTCGGGGTCGTACCCCATGGCGCGTGCGCGTTCCGCGATGCCGTAGCACTCGTCCTTGATGGCGGCGAGTCTGGAGAAGTAATCCGCCATCTCGGGGCTGCAGACCGGTCCCTCGGGCATGGATCACTCCGCGTCCTCGGCTTCCACCGCCTTCTGGCGGAAGACCTCGCGCATCGCGCCCATGACCTCGCCGGTCAGGACGTCCATGTTCTCGCCGGTCTGCGCGGAGAAGAATATGCGGTCCCCGCCGGTCTTCATGACGTCGCACTTGCTCTCGGCGACGATGATCCTGACGCCGGGGAAACCCTCCCTGACGGTGGCCAGGAGCTTCTCCTGGACATCCAGGTGGAACCCGCAGGTCTCGGAGGGGTCTATGACGAAGAGGATGACGTCGGTGAGGTACCTCAGTGCGAGGACGGCCTGCTTCTCGATGTCGTTCCTCCTGTCGAACTCCCTGTCGAGGAGTCCGGGGGTGTCGACGATCTGGTACCTCCTCCAGTCGTCCTGTATGTGGCCCACTATGACGCCCTTCGTGGTGAACGGGTAGGGGGCGATCTCGGGCTCAGCGGTGGAGAGCACGGTCACCAGGTTGCTCTTCCCCACGTTGGGGAACCCGGCGACGACGACGGTGGGGACCGACGGGTCGACCGCGGGGAGCTTCCTGAACTTGTTCTTGGCGTCCTGCAGGAAGAGCAGGTCGTCCGAGATCCTGTCGACGTAGGAGTTGAGCCTGCCGTAGAAGCTCCTCCTGGTGGACTCCACGATCGCGGGGTCCTTGGTGCGCCTCACGTCCCTCAGGCAGTCGTTCTTCAGCTTCTCCACCTTAGTCGCGCACCAGTTGACCGCACCCAGCGCCTTCTTGTACCTGTCTATGCCGATGACGATGTCCACCAGTTCGGGGAAGAAGTCGTCGACCTTGTCCATCCTGGGGAACCTGTCCACGTAGCCGCTCAGGGCGGTCGTGACTATGTCCCCGGAGGCGGTGATCTTCGCCAGTGCGGTCTTCTTGCGGGTGTCGAGTGTGTTGGTGCCGTTCTTGTGGATCTTGGATGCCCTGTGGAATGCCTTCTCCATGAGTTCCTCTGACGTCAGCACCGTGGGAATCTTGTAATCCATGCCGGCCATGCCCAGTGCAACGACTCCCCTTATAATAAATTAAAGGGGACGCCGTCACGCGGGGTAGGTCACGGACACCGTCATGAGCCACAGGTCGTGGTCCATGTCCGCGGACGGGTTAAGCCTCCCCGGGACGGCGGCTATGGGGCAGTCCATCGCCCTGATGCCGCAGAACAGGCCCGGTCTCCCGGTGTCCTCTCCGACCAGGTCCGTGACGGAGGCCAGGTTGGCGCGGAAGGTGACCCCCAGGTCCATGTCCGGGAGGTTGCCGGGTTCCTCGGCGAGGAACTCGGGGAATCCGAGCCCCGTGTGGACGCTGACCTCCAGGCCGATGTGCTCCGTGAACATCGCCAGCGGGTCGATGGAGTACGGGTTGTCCACGCCGAGGACCAGCTCCTGCAGATTGCCCGCCACGTACCTGAGCACGTCCCCCGCCAGCGAGCCGTCCGCCCTGAGGGCGATGCGCACACCCGTCTCCGCGGACCCCGTGACGTCGGCGACGTCGGCGCTGACGAACACCGACGCCTCCACGATGCTCCCCGAGACTCTGTCGATCAGCCTGTCCAGGGTGTGCTCGACCAGCGACTCCGTGAAGCGCTCCAGGGAGTCCAGGTCGGTTATGGTCCCGATGTCCCCGAACGCGTCCTCCACGGCGTTCCACACGAGGTTCTTCAGGTCCGCCGCCGGCAGGATGTTCTCCAAGGGCGAGTCGCTGTTGGGTCCGCCGCGGGACGCGTCCCCGAAGACCCACTCCGTGGATCCGTCGAACCTGCGGTGCCAGCTCTTGCCGTCGTTGGCGCCGTCCGCCAGTGTCGGGGTCCTGTCCACGGTCTCGCCCTCCGGGTCCTTGATGGACAGCGCCTCACCGTTCTTCGTGTACTTGCCGGAGCTGTTGACCAGGACGAAGTCCGGTTCGACCACCAGGCGCTCCCCCGGGTCCAGCTCCCCGGACAGCGGCATGGTCTTGCGTCTCCAGTCGGAGGAGGCGCAGATGGTGTACCCCTCCAGGTCGATGCCGGAGGACGTGTTGTTCAGGATCTCGACCCACTCGCCGGTGCCGTCGTCCCCCGGGGGGTTGCTCTCGAACTCGTTGATTATCAGCCCCTCCGCGACGGGTTTGGAGTACCTGAGGGTGAACCCCGCGTCCAGCGACAGCTTGGTGCCGGGGACGGGGGACGGCAGGTTGCCGAGCACATCCCCGATCCCGGGGATGTCGCCGAGGGTCACGCCCAGCTCGTGGTAGTCGTCCAGTTCGGGGATCCTGACCGACACGTCGGTCCCGTCCACGTCGCAGTCCAGTGCGAGGAGGTGCCTCCCCCCTTTCATGAGGGGGTCGAGCCTCATGTCGACCTCCCAGCCGTCGCCCTCCACGTTCCCGGACCCGGTGACCACAAGGTTCTCGGGTTCCAGGTCCCCCCTGCACTTCACGGTGATCCCGGCGGATGCGTCGAGGTCCCCCACCGGGCCGGAGACCGTGGCGGAGAGCAGGGTCTTCGTGGATGCGTTGAGGCTCACGGCGTCGGTCTCCAGGGTCAGGGTGTACCCCATGTGTCCGACGGTCACGGTCTGCTCGTCCAGTCCGATGCTGAACAGGATGTCGAGGACCGTCCCCGAGACCAGAGACCCCAGGTTGTCCGTCACCCAGTCGTTGATGCGCATCACGGGTTCCATGACGTCCTCGTAGATCCCGACGAGGACCGACGCCACCTGCCTGCCGATGTCGACCAGGGATTCCGTCAGGGCGGTGACCAGGTCGCGCAGCACCCCCATGACCTCCATGAGCGGTTCCAGAACCGGTCCGAGGACCTCGAGCGCGGCCGCCATGGCATCGTCCAGGATGGTCGCGTCGGGGGTGTAGCGGACCCCGGAGAGCGCCCATCCGCTGACCACCGCGATGCCGAGGTCGATGGATACGTGCGCCGTGCCGTCCACAGCCGAGGTGACGGTACCCAGTGCCTGGGACAGCGCCCCCGAACCCTCCAGGGAGAACCCGACGAGGTCGTCCACGGTCACCCTGAACACCGTGGTGTATGCGGCACCGGTCGGCCCCCTGGTGCCGGTGGAGTGGATGCAGCCGTCGGACACGTGGGGCGTGCCGACCACGGGGTCCGAGGAGACCACGGCCGATATGCGCTCCACTGTGCCGTTCCCCGCACCGTCGGAGATGCGGAACCCCTCCGAATCCGGGAGGTCCTCCGGGCCGGCGTGGGGATTGGACGCCATCGCACGGGCGGCCTCGGACACCAGCCGCATCATGCGCTCCCCCATGTCGTCGACGATGTCGAGCATCTCCAGCGGTGAGGACACTATGGCCGCCAGGGCCTCCCTCACGACCACGGACCGGCCCCCGGGGACCTCCGCCAGAGCGGAGTAGGTCCCCAGGTCGGACATGACCGCGGACCTGTAGGAGTGGACCATCGCATCCACCTGCGGGGATGCCATGAGCGCGTCCACGTCCGTCCCCTCCGGCGCGGACGCCAGGAGCGCCGAACGGACCCTGGACCTGAACTCGTCCTCCAGGACCATCTCTTCCGCATGCTCCGCGACGGTGGCGGATATCGCGGCGTAGAACGGGTCCACGGCACGGAGGCCGTCCACGGCGTCGCCCACGGCGCGGGCGACCGTCCCCTCCGAACCCTCCAGACAGGCGTCGAGGGCCCCGACGAGGTCGGTGTGGAACGCGGTGCCGTCTCCTGGATCCACGGCGAAGGCGACCGTCCCCATCCCGTCCCCGGAGGCCACCCTCAGGGCTGCGGAGTTCAGGACGGACGAGATGCACCCTGCGAGGTAGTCGTCGTCCGAGACGTGCTCCGACCTGAACTTCACGATCCAGTGCCGGTCGAACATGTCGGATGTCGGGTTCTCCACCGATATCCCGATCCCGCCGACGGTCCCGGAGGTCGTGCCCGATCCCGGGGTGCGGTACACGGTATCGGGTACGCCGTTGGACCCCATGACCCTCTCGATGTACGGTGCCGCGGTGAAGAGCCCGTCCCCGCGGAGGAACGATGCCAGCGCGCCGAACGCCAGTTCGTACGAGTCGAGGCGTCCCTCCAGGAGGCCCAGGGCGTCACGTCCGCACAGGTACTCCGTCCATCTGCCCACCGTGTCGTCGACCGATGCGGCGATGGCCTGGGCGTGAAGCGCAGTGAGGTCCAGCTCCACGTACCCGTCGTCCCCCGCGAGGAGGATGTCCGCCAGGTCCGCGTCCCCGGTCGGGACCCCGTCGCCACCGGTGTCCCTGAAGCACAGGAGGCCGACCGCGCGCAGGGATGCGTCATAGGCCGCGCGCACGTCGTCCGCGGTCAGGATCGCCGTGGTCCCCCTGTCGCCGTACGTGTCGAGGGAACCGTACCCGTTCAGGACCCTCTGCTGTGCGATCGCGGTGAGCTGGTACTCGACCATCTGCACCAGCGGGATCCCCCCGGCCATCGTGGCGAACAGAGAACCCCTCTCGGCGGTGAGAGGCAGCCCGTAGCTGCCGTCCGTCTCGATGTCGACTGTGCACTCCGCCACACCCAGCCCGGAGACCATGCGGACATCCACCGTCCCGGTGCACTTCAGGTACGCTGGCACATAGCCGTCGACGGCCCAGTCCCCTGTTCCGGGGGACATGTTCTCCACGGACAGCGGGAGGTCGAACCCCCGCAGCTCCACCCTGACCCCGGAGTCGGACAGGGGGAACTGGAACGCCATCCAGTCCGATGCCCTGGACGAGAACTCCGCCATCCTCCCGCCGACGCCCCCCAGCGTCGCGTCCGTGGACACGGAGAGGATGATCTCCCCCAGTCCCCGTCCGATGTGCTCCGACACGCCCTCCGACGCACGGGAGAACGCGTCCTCGCCGTCGGTGATCCAGTCTATGCGGTCGGACGTCCCCTCGCGCTCCCCCACCGCCGCGGCCAGCGCCACCGATCCCAGCAGCAGCGCCACCGCCAGCAGGGCGAACGGGACGCCGCCCCTCCTGTCCGCTCTCATGGATCCCCCTCGGCACGGCGGTTTATACGGCGGACGGTGTGCGGTCACACTGTCGGCCCAGTCGGGATTCCTCTATAACGCGCGTGTGTTCTACAGTATCCCCTTTTTATAGTATGTCGCTAATCAACGGACATTGGGTACCATGACAGCAACTTCAAAGACATACACTGCTAGCAAGGGCCTGCCCAAGAAGACCAGGTCCCTCTGTCCCGAATGCGGGAAGATCATCGACGCCGATGTCGTGGCGAGGGACGGAAAGGTCTACATGGACAAGGAGTGCCCCGAGCACGGAAAGTTCAGCGACGTCTACTGGTCCGACGTGGACCTGTACCTCAAGGCCGAGAGGTTCGCATACGATGGAATAGGTCTCCACAACCCCATGGACCGCACCATCGAGGGCAACGACGATTCGGTCCACATAATCATCGACGGCGAGAGGATCGACATGCTCTCGTGCACCGGTCTCGCCAACATCGACCTCACCAACAGGTGCAACATGAACTGCCCCATCTGCTTCGCCAACGCGAACGACCAGGGGTACGTCCTCGAGCCCACCTTCGAGGAGGTCCACGAGATGCTGCTCGTCCTCAGGAACGAGAAGCCCATCAAGTGCACCGCCGTTCAGTTCGCCGGCGGGGAGCCCACCGTCCACCCCAGGTTCGTGGACATCGTCCGCGACGCCAAGGAGCTCGGGTTCGCCCAGGTCCAGGTCGCCACCAACGGCCTCGAGTTCAGGGACTACGAGTTCCTGAAGGCGTCCAGGGAGGCCGGACTCAACACCATCTACCTCTCGTTCGACGGTATGACGGACGACATCTACGTCCGCGCCCGCAACAGGAAGATGTTCAACGTCAAGCTGCAGGTCCTCGAGAACTGCAGGAGGCTCGTCAGTGACGGTCTCAAGAGCCCGTCCATCGTGCTCGTCCCCACCGTCGTCATGGGTCTGAACGACCACCAGATCGGCGACATGATCAAGTTCGCGTTCGACAACTCCGACATCATCAGGGGTGTAAACTTCCAGCCCGTGGCCTTCACCGGCAGGATGACCCACGAGGAGCTCACCGAGGGCAGGTTCACCCTCCCCGACCTCGTCAGGAGCGTCGAGGAGCAGACCGGATACACCACCAAGGACGACTGGTACCCCGTCCCCGTGGTCGCCCCCATCTCCAAGTTCGCATCCGTCCTGCTCGGACAGAACAAGGTCACGTTCACGACCCATCCCCACTGCGGCATAGCGACGTACCTGTTCCAGGACGACAAGGGCAACGTCGTGCCCTTCCCCAGGTTCGTCGACGTGGAGAGGTTCTCCGCGGGCCTCAACGAGATGGCGGACAAGGCCGACAAGGCCATGTTCAGGAAGCTCTACGCCGCCAAGCTCGTCAAGCTGCTCAACAGCTGCGTCGACGAGAGCAGGATGCCCGAGGGACTCACGAAGAAGACCTTCGTGGACATGATCTCCGGCGTCATGAGTACCAGGTCCAAGGACAAGCTCGCGGCGTTCTCGTGGAAGATGATGCTCGTCGCGGGCATGCACTTCCAGGACAGCTACAATTACGACATCGAGAGGGTCAGGCGCTGCGGCGTCCACTACGTCACACCCGACCTCCGTGTCATACCCTTCTGCGCCTACAACAGCGGACCCGAGTTCCGCAACGAGGTGGAGAGGAAGTTCGCGGTCCCCCTCGCCGAGTGGAGGGAGAAGAACAAGGAGGAGGCCAAGAAGCTGGCCGCTGCCCTCATTGTCCCCGAGGACCAGAAACCCGACGAGGAGTGATCACCGATGAAGGTAGATTTCGACAAGTGCCTCCACTGCGGAGGATGTGTGGGCTCCTGCCCCAAGAACGCCATATTCCTGAACGACTACGTTCTGGAGTTCAACGATGACTGCATCAAATGCGGAAGATGTGTGAAGCTCTGTCCCGTCGCCGCGCTTTCAATGGAGTGATGACATGAGGACAATCACGTGTGACGTGGTCGTGGTCGGTGCCGGACCCGGCGGAAGCATGGCGGCAAGGTACTCCGCGATGGGTGGTCTCGACACCATCCTCCTGGAGAAGAAGGCGGAGATCGGGGCGCCCCTCAGGTGCGCCGAGGGTGTGTCCAAGAGCTGGCTCGACGAGGTCGGCATCGCCGCGGACCCCACCTGGATCCGTGCGGACATGAAGGGGGCGATCATCAAGTCCCCCCAGGGAACATCCTTCCAGCTCGACGAGTCCAAGGCCGGTGCCGAGGTCGGATACGTGCTCGAGAGGCACCTCTTCGACAAGGCCCTCGCCAGGGACGCCGCCGAGGCGGGCGCGAGGATTATGATGCGCACCTCCTGTACCGGGGTCATCCGCGAGGAGGGCAAGCTCGTCGGTATCAGGGCCAAGAGCATGGGCGAGGAGATCGAGATCCGCGCCAAGTGCGTCGTGGCGGCCGACGGTTACGAGAGCCAGGTCGCCAGGTGGGCCGGCATCGACACCAACCTCAAGCTCAGCGACATCGACTCATGCATCCAGTACAGGATGTGCAACATCGACGTCGCACCCGACTACTGCGAGTTCGTCATCGGATCCGTCGCACCCGGAGGGTACGTGTGGGTGTTCCCCAAGGGCAACGGTGTCGCGAACGTCGGTATCGGTGTCGCGGGACAGCTCTGCACCAGGGGCGCCGACGCCAAGTACTACCTCGACAAGTTCATCGCGGAGGACCCCAGGTTCGAGAAGGGACAGATCCTCGAGATCATGGGCGGATTCGTGTCCACCTGCCCCGGACTCGACTGCGCGGTCGACGACAACCTCATCCTCGTCGGCGACGCCGCCAGGATCATCGACCCCATCACCGGTGGCGGTATCTGCCACGCGTGCAGGACCGGCATGTACGCCGGGAAGGTGCTCTCCGAGTGCGCGAAGACCGGCGACTTCTCCAAGAAGGCCCTCATGCCCTACGAGAAGATGTGGCGCGACAGGATGGAGGACAAGCTCTTCAGGAACTGGATGGCCAAGGAGAAGCTGGCGACGCTCGACGACGAGACGATCGACGAGCTCATCAAGCTCATCGCCACCGCGGACCTGGAGCACGTCACGGTCTACAACCTGCTCAAGGCGGTCAAGGAGAAGTTCCCCAAGGTCGTCGAGGGCTTCGAGGACCTCATCTGAGGATCAAACGCGGGGGACCGCCCCCCGCATCAAAACCCATTCAAGGATTTCTCACAGGTCCACGGGGATCCCGTGGTACCTCAGCGTCGAGCGGTCCCCGTGTGCGGCCGCCACCAGCTCCGCCAGGTAGACCACCGGTTTCCCGTCCGGGACGGAGTCGTACTTCACGAGGCACATGGGGCATCCCACCACTATCAGGTCCGCATCCACGGCCGCCGCCTGGCGTTCCGCCATCAGCGGTCCGGCGGCGTTCCTGGACGACTTCCCGCAGCAACCCGGTTCGTTGCCGACGGGTTCGCACCCCATCGCCCTGACGACTTCCTCCATCTCGTGGAGGTGGTCCTCCGCGGCGCATCCCGGTTCCAGCGAGACCCTGACGGGTCCGTCCAACCGGGGGAGCCTCCCGATGCGGCGGTGGAGGAAGGGGATCAGGTGCCCGCAGGCGACACCGGACCTCCCCATGATCTCGGTGCATCCGGCGCACATGTTCACCATCTCCCTCCCGCCGGCGGTCTCCCCCATCCGGGTCCTGTACGCGTCCCTC
>JAZODL010000148.1:0-8252 GCA_045596945.1 Candidatus Methanomethylophilaceae archaeon
GGGGTCACACCCGGTCCCATTCCGAACCCGGCAGTAAAGTCCGCCCGCGTACCTGTCTGTACTGTAGTGCGCAAGCCTACGGGAACTCAGGCACGCTGTCTGCCACTTTTTCCACTTCATCTCGTTCAGGGTCGCCTATCGTTCCGTTCGTGTACGGTTGTCTCTCATCCCCATGATTTCATCCCCGGACGTTTCGAAGTCGATGCGTTCCCGATCCGGGCCCCATGCTTGTGTGCCGGGGATGTACGGAGGGTTCAGAACCCTCTCCCCACCCATCCGGCTCGTCCCGCCAGAATCATATGTGTTTGTCGGTTTTCGCGTCCAAGATACGGAACGGATCGGATTCATAACCGGGTGTATTTTCTACATTCCAAAGCGTGGAGTAGTGCGGGACCCAGGACATCCCGATGACCTCCAGGAAGCCACCGTAGGATGGCAGCTCCCTGCAGAAGCGACGGTACGAGCTGTCGGTGTAGCGCCCGGGGTAGCAGGGCGATCCCCTGACGGTAGCTGTGCACGTGGTTGTTGCGGGTGTACCGGTACTCCGGCACACCTGCGGAGACTATGTTGGACATCATGGCCCTGCAAAGCGCTGCGTACCTGCCGCCGTCCCCGCAGGGGCGTCGGTGGTAGTGACTGCCGTCTATCCTCGATCCCCCCAAATTCCAACCATTGTTGCCCGATACCCGTTCCCGGACGTGCCAACCCTCTCGTTTTTGGTTTAATATATGTTAATAAAATAGACGGTGCGGGGATCACAAGCATGATCATGGAAAAAGGGGAGTGTGAAGTCAGCTCATGGATTCAACGGAGCCTTCATAATAGAAAATTATAAATACTTTGTAACTATGCAGAGTTTTGGTAAGACGGCCATAGCGGCGGGGTCACACCCGGTCCCATTCCGAACCCGGCAGTAAAGTCCGCCCGCGTACCTGTCTGTACTGTAGTGCGCAAGCCTACGGGAACTCAGGCACGCTGTCTGCCACTTTTTCCACTTCATCTCGTCAGGGTCACCTATCGTTCCATTCATGCTTCCTCCTACGAAACGTCGTCTGGTGTGTCCGTCAATCAGGAAGCTGGGTCATCCCTGGCCCGTCCCAGGCAGGTAGGCGCGGATCGTTCAGAACAGGATGCAGTGCATGATCGCTGCTCCGATGACGGATGCGATGATCGCCGTGGAGCAGTTGTTCGTGTACTTCGAGATGTAACCGCGGTTCTCCAGCAGTGCGCCGAACACGCTGTCCAGGATGTTCCCCAGGACCCCCATCGCGAACGGGATCAGAACGTATGCGGAGACGGTGCCGGTCATGGCGAACCAACCCAGGATGGCGATGAGGAGTGCCGCCACGGTGGACACCGCGGTACCCGTCGGAGACACTCCTCCGTTCACACCGGGTTCGCACGGTTTCATCGTCGTGATCATGTATGTCCTGCTGTCCCTGACCCCGATCTCGCTGGCTATGGTGTCCGCACCGGCCACCGTTATCGTGGATATGAACAGAACGTAGAACACCTCGGGCGGCATCGGCCAGAGGTAGTTGGTGACGGCCGCCATGCACGGGGGCAGCGCGACACCGAGGACGTTGGTCCAATCACGTTCGCCCAGTTCCCCCTCCTGCAGCCCGGCGGCCTTCTTCCTGTCGAAGTCCTTTATGGTCACCAGGAACCCGCAGACCGTGAACACGGTCATCAGGAAGAACGCGTTGATGGAGCCGAACACGCCCACGAGCGAGCCCACGACGAACGATGCCACCGACCCCAACCTGGTGAGGCAGTGGAGCTTGTAGGCTTCGAAGGACAGCACGGCGGACAGGGCCACGGCCAGAACCGCTAGGGTGGTTTGCTCCATGGTCCGGGGATGATGTACTATATATAAATTGATGGGTAGGTGGGATGTGGATCAGACCAGTTTCTCCAAGGTCTCGGTGGCGTACCTTATGCAGAGGGGTTTGTCCTCCAGGGGGTAGAACATGATCTTCCCCTGGGAGTATAGGGTGGTCTCCATCCCGTTCCAGTTGTAGACGATCATCATGTCGTCGGAGGAGACTATGTCCCCGCCCATGGATTCGACGATCCCCCTGGCGGCTGACATGTCTATGTCCAGGTCCTCCGAGGGAACAGCCATGAGGGCCCTGCCCCCGCAGAGGCGGGCGGTGGTGAACCTCAACCCATCGCCTCCAACGCATCGCGGACGGACCTCTGGAACCCGGGCAGGTCCGAGTCGTTCACGATCATGATGTCCGATAGGGCGATGAGGTCGGAGAGACCCCACCCCATCTCCCTGGCATCGCGCCTGTCGAACTCGTCCATGTCCGCGGGGGCGTCCTCGCGTCCACGCCTGACGAGCCTCTCGTAACGGGTGGCACGGGATGCGTGGACGCTTATGATATGGACGTCGTCGCTGAGCTCGCGGTAGGAGCGGACCTCGTCCATGCTCCTGCAGCCGTCCACGAGGAACAGCTCTCCCGACATGCGCTCCATGGCGCGGACGGCCCACACGTTCCTCCCATGGATCTCCCTCTCGCGGGTCGCGAACTCCCCGACGGAGAGGTCGGTGCCGGAGGATGCGTGGTGTTCCCTGACTATGTCGCCCATCCTGAGGAAGGGTATCCCCATGGAGCGGGCGACGTTCAGGAGCTCCTCTTTGCCGGCCCCCGGCATACCTGCGACAAGGAGTATCCTCACGGGTATCACAGCAGGTTGTCGGAGATGTTCGTGAGCATCCTGCTGCAGTAGCAGCATCTGAGCTGTGGCGGGTTCCTGCCTATGACGGAGAACTCGGGGGAGACGGGCTCACCCCTGTTGGTGATGCAGTTGGGGTTGCTGCACTTGGCGAGTCCGACGACGTGGTCGTCGAGACGCACCGTGTACTTCTCCGCGACGTAGAAGTCCCTGATGATGGAGATCGTGGCCTCGGGTGCGATGAGCGCTATCTTGTCCACGGTCTTGGAGTCCAGTTCCCTGTCCTCGATCTTGACGATGTCCTTCCACTCCATCCCCTTGCCGGAGGACACGTGGATGCCGATGCTGATCGAGGAGTCGATGTTGTTCTCGTTGACGCCCAGGATCTTCATGACGTTGAGGGCCTGTCCGCACGATATGTGGTCTATGACGGTCCCGTTCCTGATGGGCGGGAGCTTGACCTCCTTGACGGGTGCGTGCTCCATCAGAGCTCACCCCCCATGATGGATGCGAGCAGGGCCATCCTGACGGGAACCCCGTTGAACGCCTGCTTGAAGTACCTGGCATGGGAGGTCTCGTCGACCTCGGGTGCTATCTCGTCCACCCTGGGCAGGGGGTGCATGACGATCATGTCGCTCTTCGCCTCCCTGAGTATGGCGTTGTCGATTCTGTAGGTGCCCGCCACCTTGTTGTACTCTGCGGGGTCGGGGAACCTCTCCCTCTGGATCCTGGTGACGTAGAGGATGTCCGCCTGGTCGATGACGTCGTCGAGTTCCGCGGTCTTCCTGGGGTGGCAGCCCTTGGACTCCAGGTCGCTCACGATGTCGTCGGGCATCTGGAGGCTCTCGGGGGCCACGAGCGTGAGCTTGGCGCCGAACATGGTCAGCGCATCGGCCAGGGAGTGCACCGTCCTGCCGTACTTCAGGTCGCCGACGAGGACGATGTTGAGTCCCTCGAGGGTACCCTTCGCCTCCCTCATGGTGAAGAGGTCGAGGAGCGTCTGGGTCGGGTGCGATCCCGCGCCGTCTCCGGCGTTGATGACCGGGTTGATGGAGAACTTGGCCGCCAATCTGGCGGCTCCCTCGTACGGGTGTCTGAGGACGATGCAGTCGCAGTACGCATCGACCATCTTGATGGTGTCCGCAAGGGTCTCGCCCTTGGAGATGGAGGTCATCGACATCTCTGACACGTCGATGACGTCGCAGCCCAGCCTGCACGCCGCGCTCTCGAAGGAGAGCTTGGTGCGCGTGGAGGGTTCGAAGAACAGGTTGCCCAGAATCTTGCCGTCCAGGATACGGTCGGTCTTCTCACCCATGGCGTAGGGGACCATCCTCTCGGACAGGTCGAGGATACCCTCGATCTGGTCCTTGGTGAAGTCCCTGATAGACACAACATCCTTGTCGTAGAGGTCCATGCCGAGGTAACCTTTGTTATCGTTCTTAACCCTTGCTCGCGCACGCCTGCGACTGGGTAAGGTTAATTAATTTAGTCTGTGTGGCGGTGGTCATGTTGGACATCGTCTCCAGATCCCAGAGGGGAAGGGTCTGTGAATACAGCAGGAACGGATCGAAGATTACCACGCCGGCGGCGGTCGGTCAGGATGACGGGGAGTGCATCCGGATCGAGACCACGGCCAGCGGGAGGATCCTGCACGTCATGGGCACCCCTGTGGCACTGGAGGACGGACTCAGGACGACGTCCTCGTCCGGTATCCAGTCCGAACCCGCAGTCACCGACGGGATCGCGGTCGTGAGGCTCCCGCTCCCGGAGGACCTCGCCTTCGACGACACCGTCGAGTTCGTAGTCGTCCCCAACGCGTACGAGCTCAGGAAGGATCCCCGCCGTATCGTGGACACGGTGATCAGGCTCAGGGAGGCCGCCGGTTTCAACAGGGTCGTCATGATGTCCGGAATAGCGGAACCCTCGACCGTGGCACTCCTGTCCTACATGGGTGTGGACCTGTTCGACGACGCCCTCCCCCGCGCCACGGGACTCAGTGGGATAAGGCTGATCCCCGAGGCCGAGATCGTCACGGGTGCCGACGAGTCCGAGTCCAACGTCGCCGCCCTCTCCGAGGAGATCGGCAAGATCAGGATGTTCATCGGTGCCGACCGCCTCAGGGAGCTCGTGGACCAGAGGGCACCGTCATCCCCGTCGTCGGTGGCCATCCTGAGGCTGTACGACGACAAGGGTTACGCGTACGCGGAGGAGACCTGCTCGACGGTAGGGTGCAGGTTCAGCTGCAACACCACGCAGGCGCTCAGGAGGCCCGACATCAGGAGCTACAAGGAGCGTATCGCCAACTACAGGAAACCGGAGCACAAGCGCGTCCTCCTGCTCCTGCCGTGTTCCGCGAAGAAACCATACCACATCTCGAAGTCGCACAAGGCGTTCTCATCAGCGATACACACGGCATCCCACGACACGCTCATCCACGAGGTCATCGTGACGTCCCCGCTGGGTGTCGTCCCCCGCGAACTAGATGCCATGTACCCCGCGAACTCCTACGACATCCCCGTCACCGGTGAGTGGAAGTGCGAGGAGAGGAGGATGATCCGCGAGATGGTCGGTTCCATCATCGCCCAGGGTTACGACCGTGTCATCTGCCATCTCGGGGACGACTACGAGCTCGTGGAGGGTCTCGCGGACATGGAGTGCACCGTGGTCGGCGACCCGACCTCCCCCGCATCCCTGGAGAACCTCGACAGGGCCCTGAGGGAGGCCACGAGGGACATGGAGGCCGTGGACTACCTCGTGGACCGCAACAACCTCATGAGGT
The DNA here is from genome assembly GCA_045596945.1 of Candidatus Methanomethylophilaceae archaeon. GTDB lineage: Archaea > Thermoplasmatota > Thermoplasmata > Methanomassiliicoccales > Methanomethylophilaceae > Methanoprimaticola. The sequence continues at coordinate 5,462 of JAZODL010000148.1, forward strand.
CCGTCCTGGAGTTCCAGTTCGGAAGGGAGTGCGCGGATGCGCTGATGGATGAGGACACCTACGCCATCGGGAAGTTCCCCTACTGGAAGTTGTTCCGTGAGGATCCCGAGAACCGTTCCAAGAAGGTGCAGCTGGGTATGATGACCCCCGAGAGGGGGATGGTGTCGCTCACACTGGACGGTGCCAGGATTCTGTCGGAGATGGGTTACCTGACCGTCGAGATCATGGATTTCGAGCTCAGGGGCAACCTGTTCGCAGTGGGTGTGGTGTCGGCGGACCCCCGCATACACATCGGCGACGAGGCCGTCGTGGTCTGCAACGGCGAGGTCCGTGGAGTGGGCGTCGCGCTGATGTGCGGGCGTGAGATGACGGACCTCAAGAGGGGCATAGCCGTCAAGATCCGTCACAAGTCCAAGTGACCCCTGAAACCCACTTTCACCATTTTCGGACCATAGCCAGATGGTCCCGGGGGAAGGTTCACTTTCAACGACCTCCCCCGATTCCATTTAAATATGCTCCACGGCTTCGTTGATATCGAAGACGGCGTGTGTGCATCCCGACGACACGGCTCTTCCCAACGGCGGCGGATGTTTTTCATCCATCCTATCCTATCCCGTCCGCCACCGTTGCACTCATCCCGAGAGGGTCTCCTCGGCGTACCTGCCTGCCACCCTGCTGAGAACGATGCCGAGTGCGAGACCTGCGATTACCGCCACCGCGCTCTGCACCATGATGTCGGATCCGGTCAGGCCGCCCGCGGCGTCCACGGTGACCGTCACGATGGAACCGACCGTCAGGCCGAGTATGGCCGCGTATGCGGATTTCCTGTTGTTCCTCATGAAGTGGTCGACCACCTTGGAGAACAGCAGGGCACCGACGACGAACCCGGCCCCCACCGGTGCCAGGGTCACGATGTCCAGGTCCGTGAGTGCATGCATGAACGGGGTGTAGAGTCCAAGGGCCAGCAGCACCGTCGACCCGCTGATCCCGGGTGCGATCTTGGACACCGCGAGTATGGCCCCCACGGCCACCATCGCCGGCAGACCCAGTCCCTCCCCGCCGTCGGATCCCCCCTCGTCCACGAAAAGGAGCGCGACCATGACGGCCAACCCCGCCGCGAATGCGAGGAGGTTCCAGCCGGTCGCGGGGGCACCGTCGTCCCCGAGCTTCACGATGTCGGGAACCTGGGTGACTATGAGCGCCACGAAGAAGAACATCATCGGGATCTCCACGCGCTCTATCAGGAAATCCAGTCCGAAGGCGCACACCATGAGTCCGATGACGATCCCCGTGCCGACGACGAACACGAACCCGAGGTCGTGGACGAGTCTTCCGCGTATGTCCGCGATGTCGCCTATGAGTCTCTCGTATATCCCGAATATGACCGCCACGGTGGCACCGCTGGCTCCGGGGAGCATGGACACGATCCCCACCAGGGTACCCACCAGTAGGTCCTTGACGGATCCGGTTTTCATGGTGCGACCATGGCGGAGGTATGTGAAATAGATGGGGGTCCCGTCCGAAGCCACCATCCATGTCAGTTAGTATGATATCCGCCAGATGCAATGGGTGGTGCGTATGGCAGACATCATGATTCGCAAGAGGAAGAGGATGAGGTCCAAGGAGATCAAGGCGATGTCCAGGGACCTCGAGGAGATCCTCGGTGTACCCGTGTTCTCCGAGGACGACCCCGTAGATCTCGCCGAGAGCTCCGAGTTCAACGTGGTCTACGTCGGAGCGGACATACTCGGTATCATCGTCGACGGTAAGCCGTTCCTCACGATAAGGGGCATCCTGAAGTACAGACCCGAGAGGAGGTTCGTCACCGTGGACATGGGTGCCGTGCCATTCGTCACCAACGGGGCCGATGTCATGGGCCCCGGTATCACCGATGCCGACGACGGCATCGAGGAGGGGGACATCGTCTGGATAAGGGACATCAAGAACCAGGTCCCCCTGGCGGTCGGTGTGACCATGAGGTCCGCCGCAGACCTCAAGTCGAAGGCGGGGGGGAAGGCCATCAAGACCATCCACTTCGTCGGAGACAAGCTCTGGAAGACGGGGGAGTGAGTCCGTGAAGGTGGTCCAGGATCCTGTGCATGGGAGCATACCCGTCGACGGCGTGTTCCTGGAGGTCATGGACCGCCATGAGATGCAGAGGCTCAGGCATGTCAAGCAGCTGGGCCTCGGCTACACGGTCTTCCCCGGTGCCAACCACTCCCGTTTCGAGCACTCTCTGGGGGTGTACCACCTCGCCGGCAGGATGGCGTCCGCCATCGGCCTCGACCGCGGGGACTCCGATGCCGTCCGCATGGCGGGGATGCTCCACGACGTGTGCCATCCCCCGTACTCCCACACCCTGGAGTCCCTCATGGAGGACGTCACCGGGATGGACCACATGGACCTGGCACGCGCCCTGGTCACCGGCAGGGTCCGCAACCGCACGGGACTCCTCGACTCCGTCCTGGACGGTGTCGGACCCATAGGTGAGGTCCTGGAGAGGGAGGGCATATCCCCCGAGGGGGTGTGCGACCTCATAGCCTACCCGGAGACCGTCCACGGCGGCCTGGACATGTTCTCGGAGGGGCACAGCTACTTCCCGTCGAGGGACTACGCCCACCAGATCATACACGGTCCCGTGGACGCCGACCAGATGGACTACCTCATGAGGGATGCCCACTACACGGGCATACCGCACGGAACCATAGACTGCGAGAGGCTGATGAACACGATGAGGGAGCAGAACGACCGCATCGTCATACGCAAAGTCGGAGGCCAAGCGGTCTTAGGA
>JAZODL010000149.1:0-3680 GCA_045596945.1 Candidatus Methanomethylophilaceae archaeon
GAAGATCTCCTTGCCCTTGACGACCTCCAGCGCATCCATCATGTCCTCGTGGACGGGGTTCCCCTCGAGCACGAGGGACTGGGCCTCCTTGTTCATTGCGAGCTTGTGGTTGGTCTCCACGGTCCTGAACGATGCGACTCCGGGGAGGAAGGACTTCCTGCCGCCGGTGTAGCCTGCGAAGTAGTGCGGTTCGACGGACGTGATGATCACCAGGCGGTCCGCGTCCACGGCGATCCTGTTGACCTCCATGGGGGTGCCGTTCTTCGATGTGCCCAGGTTCACGCATTCGGAGTTCTTGGCGTCGTGGCACACGATGCGGTCCTTGAGCTCCTGGTAGTGGGATCCGAAGACAAAGTCGTACTCCTCCTCGGTCATGTCCCTGTGGGTTCCGGTGGCGATGAGGTACCTCGCCTTCCTGAGGTCCATCCTCTTGGAGAGCGCGTCGAGGACCTTGGCGGTGGGTGTCGGACGGGTACCGTCGTTGACGATGAAGACTATGTCCTCCCCGCCCTCGAGGAACTCCTCCATGGATCCGTATCCGATGGGGTTGTCGATGGACTCCCCTATGACCGCATCGGGGTCTCCGCACTCCACGTCCTTGGGATAGAACGTGCCAACGTAGTTCTCATCCGGGATCTCGACCTTCTGGACCCCGTCCTTGCCGTACTTCACATCGATGATCATGTCGACCGCCGGGTCGATTGGTATTCCCGCTTTTAACGTTTGGTGTGCGCGCGGGCGCGTATCGCAGGTTTAAATAGTACCTCCATGCTCCGAGGTTCCGTGGGACGCTTAGTCCCGCGAACGGAAATGTACCCCGAGGGGCGAATCCGTAAAGGTGATACACATGAGCGAAGAGACTCAGGAAACACGCCCGGTCAACGGGAAGAGCATGTACAGCTACATCGCTGACGCATGGAACGTACCCAGCAAATCCTACGTGAAGGAGCTCAACTACCAGCGCAGGATCATCTGGAGAAAGGAGGAGAACTTCCTCCGCATCGAGAAGCCCACCCGCCTGGACAGGGCAAGGTCCCTCGGCTACAAGGCCAAGCAGGGATACGTCATCGTCAGGGCGAGAGTCAGGAAGGGAAGCTTCCAGAAGAGGGCCATAGTCACCGGAAGGAGGGCCAAGAGGAAGGGAATCAACCAGATTACCGTCGGAAAGAGCCTCCAGAGGATGGCAGAGGAGAGGACCGCCAAGAGATACCCCAACCTCGAGGTCCTGAACTCCTACTGGGTAGGAGCGGACGGACAGCAGGAGTGGTACGAGGTCATCCTTGTGGATCCCGCGCACCCCGTCATCAAGGCCGACAAGAAGATCAACTGGATCTGCGGCAACAAGCAGACCAACCGTGTCTACCGCGGTAAGACCTCCGCGGGACAGAAGGGTCGCGGTATGAGGCACACCGGAAAGGGTGCCGAGAAGGCCAGGCCCTCCGTCAGGGCCAACGGAAGGAGGGTCAAGTAAGACCCCCTCCAAACCATTTACCGTCCCCCCGTGGGACGGGTTCCGGTTTTTTCCAAGTTTTGGAACGGTGGGATGGACGCATCCGCCCCGGTGCCGGTCAGAGGCCGGCGCGTATGGTCTCCGCCATGGCGGACACCTCCGCATCGGTCATCCCGACAGTCGGGAAGTACACCGGCAGGTCGAAGGATGACACGTCCACGTCGGCGACACCGTCGACGGAACAGCCCATGACGTAACCGAGCGCATTGCGGGACCATTCCGGACCGACGACCTTGAGAAGCGGATCATATCTGCGGAGCACCTCCGCACGGGACTCGTCCCCGCGGACCATGACCCTGCATCCGCGCTTCATCATCAGCCATGCGGACACCATGCCCCTGTCGTCCTCCACGAAGGCGACGACTTTGCCCTGGCACCCCACGGGGAGACCCGCGTGGCAGCGGACGTAGTCCTGGAAGATGTACGCCTGGTTGTCGCGGACCTCCACGTAGAAGAGCACGTCCGGATCCGTGAGGTCGACTCTCACGCCCTTGTGCTCGTTCGCGAGGAATATGGCCGACCCGGTCTCGCGCCCGACATCCATGCTCGTGTACTGCTGGGACCCCTCCCTGCGCGCCTTCACCGCGAAGGACTGCCCCTCGGAGAGGCGGTCCATGGAGTACCTGGCGGCCATGGTGCACATGTCCTCCATCTTGGAGGAGCACACCTCTGCGACGGAGATCGATGCGACCCCGAACACCTTCCTCACGGAACGCACGGCAGCATCCGGATCCGTGGCCTCTATGTAGTACCTGGCACCCTTCTTGTTGATCAGTGCCTCGACACCGTCCTCCATGAGCATGGTGAGCATGTTGTCCTTAAGCTGGTTCTCGAACCTCTTCCTGACGGGAGCGCTCTTCAAACCGATCTCCGAGTATCTAACGAGCAGTATGGCCACGTCCGCTAATCCGCATTGCGATTAAAATGGTATCTGATGGACCTCGTCAGAAACAAATACACGCGGTCGCGTTACCGACGGGCATGGAACCCGTGACCATGGTGGGACTCCTCGTGCTCGGCAGCGGAGCCGGGATCATCGGATCGCTTTTCGGACTGGGCGGCGGGATACTCTTCGTGCCCATACTGACGGTGGTGTTCGGACTCGCCCCCACGGAGGCCGTCGCCACCAGCCTCATCGGGATAATCGCGGGATCCGTCGGGGCGTCCACGGTCTACGTGGACCGCGGACAGTCCAACGTCCGCCTGGGGCTCCTGCTGGAGATCACCACGGCGGCCGGCGCCATACTGGGTGCCATGGTCGCCACGATGCTGGAGGACCGGGTGCTCCTGCTCCTGATGGCCGCGATCGTGATCTACAGCGCCGTGCGCATGATAGTCAACCCCGAGAGGGTCGTGGAGCCCTCGGGGGATGCCGACGGGGACATGGTCTTCGAGTACCCCGGCGACGACGGACCGGTCAGGTACGAGGTCCAGAACGTCCGTGGCGGCATGGCCCTGTGCACCCTCGCCGGGATGGCGTCCTCCATGACTGGTATCGGGGGAGGGGCGATCAAGGTCCCCCTCATGAACATATACATGCACATACCGATCAAGGCGGTCAGCGCGACCAGCAGCTACATGATCGGGATCACCGCGTTCTCGGGTGCGGTCACGTACCTGCTGGCGGGACAGGTGCTGCCGGACTACGCGGCGTTCGTCGCCATTGGTTCGTTCATCGGTGCGTTCGCAGGTGTCGCCGTATCCCGCAGGTTGAACGCGAGACACCTCAGGAGGTACTTCTCCATCGTCCTATTCGCCATGGCGGGCATGGTCCTGCTCCAGGTGGGTGGTGTGATATGAACCTCCACAGGTCCACCGCCGCCACCCTGCGCATCGGCATGACCCTGGGCGTCGCGATGATCGTGATCGGTCTGGTCCTGGATTCGCTGTCGATGGGCGACACCGTGCTGTGGGCGGGGATAACGGTCCTGATAGCGTCCCCCTTCCTCGGGGTGCTGACATCCGCCACGGCGCTGCTGGCATCCGGCGACAGGAGATGGGGGGCGGTGGCACTGGTGCTCATCGTGATAATCTCCGTCGGGATCGTCCTGTCCATGTGAGCGGGACGGCATGGACAGCCCGTACGGAAGAGGGATCGGAACACGGGACCCGGGTCTGTCGGTTATGGTACTGAAAAAGGGAATGGTGCAAGGGAAGGGATTTGAACCCT
>JAZODL010000150.1:0-3265 GCA_045596945.1 Candidatus Methanomethylophilaceae archaeon
TGCCGCTATCGCTTTCATCTGCGCTTTCATATCCATTACCTCTTTTGCATTCCGGACGTGTGGAACCACACATCCGTGTAGGAGACGATCGGAACCGTCCGTTCCGACCGTCTTTAGAAATGCGACCGTATCCGCCTGGATCTCCTCGACACGTCACCATGTCCGGTCGCTTGGAGTGTCAATTTCCACCTCCACCGAGGGTCACTTCCACTGTTCCACCGATCGTAACCTCGGGGGAATCCCCTACGGATATCGTCAGTGAGGTCGAACCGTTAGAACCATTCCAATTTACAGAACCTCCTATGAAGTTCAGAGTGACTGCATAGTTGGACGTGAACGTCACCACGGTTCCGTTTCCAGAATCCAGAGTCAATGCATCTGACCAATCCCATTCAATGTCAGCGGTCTGTCCATAACCATACATGATCCTCAGTTCCTGCGTTTCGACAGTTATCTCGGTGCTGTCCGTGTCCGAGAACCACGACTCCGTCACACCGACCGATGCGACGCACAGCACGGCCGACAGCAGGACGACCGCCAGGGACATCATCTTCAACCCCCTCATGCTGCCACCACCTGTGCTGCGAAGACGCCGAGTCCGAAGCCCAATGTCTTGCCCATGGTCGTGTTGCCGGCCGCCGACGGGAACGTCAGGGTGACCTCGACGGTCACTGGGATCGCCCCTACCCTTCCCAGGGACAGGAACTCGCCGTCATCCGATATCTCCGACACGGTCTTCGACACCGTCGTCTGTCCGGACACCGCCGTGATCGTGAACACCCCGGCCAGCTCAGAATCGCCGGCCACATCCGTCACGTACAGGTACGCGTCCAGTTCATGACCGCTTGTGTTGGTCACCGACAGGACCAGTTCCTGCGTCATCCCGGGTACCATGCCCGATGTGTTCGGAATGAAGTCCTTCAGATCGGTGTCAGGCGTCTCGGAGAAGTCCGTGACCGTCCCGTTCACGTTCCTCTGGCCGCTGTAGGATGTCACCTTGACGGAGAAACCCTCCCCATCGGTTACGGTGACAGTCAGTGTGCATGTCTTCGTCACACCACCCTCGGTGTACGACACGGTTACCGTCTGCGGACCCTTCTCCGCGAACGCCACAGGTGTGAATGTGCATGAAGACGTCACGCCCCTGGGGGAGCCGCGATCGTAGGTCGCGGTGACCACCATCCCCGTGGGATCGAAACTTTCGCCGGCACTGTAGATGGTCTTGGAGGGCATCGTCGTCACTGAGATCGATGACAGCACGGGATCCTCCGCCGGAGGTGTGGGCGGGGACGGGGGGTTGTACGGCGGTACGTACGGGGGAACCACCGGATCGATCTTCGAGAACACCACGTGGACCTCACGGTCCCCGGTGATGTCGGACACCGTGTACGTTCCGCTCGCGGACACCGCAGTGCCCCCGTCGGTGACCGAAGACACCCTGTACCCATTGTCCGGGACGATCGTCAGCACCAGGGAACCCCCGACGACCACGGTCACGGTCCCCGAGGGTGAGACGGTACCTCCGGATGTGTGCGTGACGGTCACCGTGTGCGTCACGACCGGAGGCTCCGGGACGTCGGTCTCGGAGAACACCACGTGCACGCGTATCGTGTCAAAGAATAACGGATCCGGGGACACCGTGACGGTGCGACCGTCCACGGACACGGATCCCCCGTGGATGTGGACGTCGGAGACCTCCCATCCGTCGTCGGGGACCGCATCGAAGGTGAACGGGGACAGGACGGAACCCGTCCCATCGTCGGGGGTCACCGAACCGGACCCCTCGTACGACACGTCTGTCTGATGCGGGTACAGCATGATGAAGAGTCCCGCACCCGCGAGCAGGACGACAATTACCAGAGCCGCGATCCTGCGGCCGTCGGGGACCGTCATCGTTCGAGCCTCCTGAATATGCGTTCGCTGAGGTCGCCGAAGCGGGAACCGGTGATCGTCACCGTCCCTCCCGACACCCCGCCCGTGTCCGAAACCGTCGGCACGGGATCGTCATCACCACCCCTCACGATGCGGACTATGTTCACCGCCTCGGAGGCGATCAGCAGGATGCAGGGCACCAGGACCAGCGCCACCTTGCCGGCGGTGGTCGACACGAACACCGTCAGCGCCCCCAGCAGCGGGGCCACGCCCGTGACCCTCCCTATTATGTCGCCGGAGTCCGACGTCACCACCTGCACCGACCCGTTGGTGGGGTCGTCCGCGATGGAGTCGCCCTTGAGCGTGTAGGTGTAGGAGGACCCGGTGGACCGTATGTCCACGATCCTGTGGGTCACCACCATGTCCTCGTGGGACACGGGGTGCGTGTAGTCGAACGTCAGCACGTCCCCGACCTCCAGGGAGGAGTGGAACCTGTCCCTCCCCTCGGGGTCCGTCGGGACCTTCGATATGAACACCATGCTGCGGACGGGGATGGTCTCTATCCCGTACCCCTCCCTGGGCTCGCCGTCCATGGACCCCGAGATGACTATCCTCACCTCGGTGTCGGAGAGGTCGAGGGAACCCCCGTTCCGGTCGTACAGGTACCACAGACCCGCCGAAACGACCACGGCGACAACCGCCACCGTCACCAACCTCCTGTCACGGACATCGTCCAACATGTTCATTATCCTACGGCAACTGCCGTTACGTCAACCATATGTTTTACTGTGTATAAGTATATTGTTGAATCATCAGAACTGTGACCCGAACTCAAAGGTTTGAACCTTTCCCATAAAAATGATTATTATGGGACTGATTCATGTAGGTGCATGGACAGCACCAGCGGTTCGATTTACAACATTCCGTTCATCTTCCCGATCCTCACCCGTATCCTGAGGGAGGGGACCGTGAAGCAGTCCGATCTCGACGACATCACCCACTACAGGAAGCAGCGCGAGTGCATCGACAGGTGCATCGAGGCGGGTATCCTCACGATGAGCCACTCCACGAGCGGCAAACTCGTCAGGCTCTACAGCCTCACACCCCTCGGTGTGTTCGTCGCCAGGTCCATGCTCATCGCCAACTCGGCGGTCTCCGGCAACTTCGAGTTCGAGGGCTCCGGCATGTCCGCGGAGCTGGACAGGGCGTTCGAGGAGAACCCGAACCTCGGGTGAGCCCCCGGCGGTGCCGGACTGGAAACCACTTAACCCCTTTTCTTTCTGCACGGTATCAGACAAGGTTGCGACGGATGCGGACCCGTCACCATCCCGGAAAACGATGATGAAGGTGTTTGTGGGGAATGGGTGCCCTCACGGGCACCCGTTTGACCCGA
>JAZODL010000151.1:0-6252 GCA_045596945.1 Candidatus Methanomethylophilaceae archaeon
ACGGTCATCACAAGCGCATGCTTGTAGCTGTCAGGCATGGTGGACCATGTCTGCTCCTTCACCGCACTGATCTGCTCAGCGCTGAGCTCTGTGAGTCCGCCAACTACCGTGTTGGTCTCCTCGTCATAATAAATGACGTTCTTGAATGCAGTGTTGTTGAATTCAGCACTGTACTGTATGTCGAGGTTCACATCGCCTTCATAGACGGTGGTTTCACCCGTGGCGTCCGAATCGGACACGGTGAACGTGACTCCGGCGAACACCATGGCGAGCGCCATGACGACGGCGAGGAGTCCCCTCTTGTTGTTCAATTTCAAACTTTTCATAGGAACAATTGGTCAATATGTCTAATATCAGACACATCATCCGATCCAAAACCCGATGAACAGCCAGGATGACATCGGAACAACCAAAAAATCCCGCAAGGGGTAAGTTGTTTCAGAGGAACTCGAAGTACTTCGTGCACACAGGCACGAACTTGCAGGAGAAGCCGGCGCAGTACACCTGCGCGTCCGTCCCCCTGAGGAACTCCACGCACCCCTGCCATCCGAGCACCGGCAGGTCCTCGTTGACCAGCACGTTGGTGCGTCTCCCCTCCACGACCCTCGACCTGATGTAGGCCTCCAGCTCCGAAGGGAAGGTGATCGAGTTGTCCGCCAGGACATCCCTGTCCAGGACGATCACGGTGGAGTCCGGCTCCTGCCTCCTGATCTCCGCCTCCACGGCCTCCATCATCGGGACCAGCCCGTATCCGCGCAGACCGGGCATGATCGACACCGCGGGGTCGCGGACGAACTCCTCGACATTCTCGGACGGGTCGGCCTCGTTGGGACATAGATTAACCATGCCGTCCGTATCGTCGGGCGGTGTATTTCTACCCGTCGGGGCGTTCCCCGCAACATCTATATTTAACGATAGTTAATCTTAACGGAACCGAAACACCCCCCTCCCGGCACATCCCCTTAATCTACCCCCACGTCCTGATGACGGACATGGACGGATACTGCACCCTGGCGGACGACAAGGGCGACATCGGCGAACGCGTCACAGGCTTCCTCACCGACCGCACCACCGACGCGGTCACCGGCATAAGGCGCATGGGCCGCACCGGCCTCGTCGAGTACACCCTCGACCTCGCTTCCGGGAAGGGTCTGAAGGTCACCCTCCACCCCGACGTCGGCGACGGCACCGGGACGGTCCTCTTCGACCACTGGGACGGGATGCAGACCACCTTCGACGAACTCAGGGAAAGGTACCCGGACATCGACATCGTCTTCGGCCAGGACCTATGCCACCAGGTCCCCGCGCTGGTCCGCCTGAGGTGACGACCGGTACCGCACATGTTAGCGGTAACAGTTATCTACAATCCAACGCGAATACCCTTCCGAGGAATCCGAAATGGAAGTCATCGTAGAGAAGGACCGTGCGTCCAGCCCCTGGACATCCACCCTGGTCATGGGACTCGTTCTCGTGGTCATCGGTGTGCTGCTCATCGTGGGGAGGCAGGACGCCCTCCAGTGGATCCTGATCATCGCCGGTGTGCTCATCGCCGCCAGCGGTGCCTTCTCCCTCTACGGAGGGGTGAGGACGGGAGCCACCATGCTGACAGTCACCGGGGCCATAGCCCTGGTCATAGGTGTCGCGCTCGTCGTGATGCCCAACCTGTTCTCCGACCTGCTCATGATCCTGCTGGCCGTCATGCTGCTGATCATCGGGGTCATCTCCGTGTTCAGCCTCGCGTCGCCCGTGGCGACCGGCGGCAGCAAGATCCTGTCCATCGTCATCGGCATCATCCTGATCATCATGGGCGTCTACGCCCTGATGAACCTGGACGACACCGCGGACATCGTCATGATCGTGATCGGTGGCGCCCTCGTGCTCGCGGGTCTGCTGGATGCCGTGGAGGCGTTCCAGCTCAGGGGATCCAGCTGAGGTCCCCCTCCCGTCCCCTCCGGGGGGCGGGACCAACCCTCTTCCCAGTTCTTTCACCAGATATCTGTCCGTCCACCCCGTCGTCGGGATGGTGCATCGGCATCCCTCCGGAATCCTGTTATCGCGATATATGTGATTCACAGTTATGTCGGAATCCAAGTTTCATGAGTTTCATGAAACATCATATATGACACACAGAATCAGAGATAAGGGGTCTACGGACCCACTGCAGACGGGTCCGTAGGGGGTGTCGGAACGGATCGAGATTCCAACCCTCGTGATATCCTGGGATCACTCCCGGGTAGATCCGCGTCACCACGGACACATGATGACGATCCACCGATGGGAACCGTCCGTTCGGAACAGGACATACTATCATGTACATGATGGTTAGTCTATAAAACTCGCCCCCGACCGTGTCATGATGGGGGACGGGTCGCGGACCCTGTAACCGGATCCCATGGGGAGGTGGGTGAACAGCGGACCCCGTATCCAATCGGCCCGGGTCGCCCCGGACCGGATCCGCATCCCGACGGCCCCGTCACGACCCGTCGGCTCGACCGACCCTCACGGGTCCGGCACCGTCTCGACAGCGGCACCGTTCGGTCTCACCGTCATGTGCATGATGAAACGTCTATATAAAAACCGGCATGGGCCCCGACCGACCGCGCACCGGGGATGTCCCACGGGACGGGCAGAGCCCGTCCCGTGGTGCCGGACTCACTTCTGTCCGTTGATGAGGATGATGTGGTATCCGAACTCGGTCTTGACGGGTCCGACGACCTCGCCGACCTTCCCCTCGAAGCACGCCTTCTCGAACTCGGGGACCATGTCGCCCTTGCCGAACCAGCCGAGGTTGCCGCCCTTGCTCTTGGAGGGGCACTTGGAGAACCTCTTCGCCAGGTCGGCAAAGTCCTCGCCCTTGGAGAGGCGGATGACGATGCCCTGTGCGTCCCTGGCGTTGGACACCAGGATGTGCGATGCGCTTACGGATTTGACCATGGGAGCCCCTTACACCGACTGGTATATGAGTGATGCGGTCGTACACCGCCGCATGAAGAACGAGGTGTCCAGGGTCATGCCCTGGAGGGACCCGCTGGCGAGCTCCATCCTGATGCTGCTCCTGGGGGTCGTGCTGATCGTGCTGAGGTCCGGTGCGGTCTCCGTTGTGGCGGTGTTCGCCGGAGCGGTGCTGATCGTGTACGGTGCGGACGCCCTGAGCAGGGGCATAAGGTCCGACAGGTCCGGCGACACGCTGCTGGGCGTCCTGGCGTGCATAGTGGGTCTGCTGATGATAGTGGCGTCCGGCATGTTCGCCAAACTGGTGGTGCTGGTCGTGGCGGTGTTCATGGTCGTGCTGGGCGTGGTGAAGCTGGTCGAGAAGGGTTCCAAGCGCAGGCGGGACGCCAACATCATGGTGGGCGTGGTGCTGATCCTGATCGGTCTGCTGTTCGTGCTGTACCCCGGCGCCGTCGCGGACACCGTGGTGCTCGTGGTGGGCATCGTGCTCGTGGTGGTATCCGCCGTGAGCATCTGGAACACCAGGTGAGAACACCGGTCCAAACCTATTAACACCGTTAATTCTACCATCCGCACATGTTCGCGGAATCCGATAAATCGCCCCCCGGAGATGTTGTATTCAACCGGCCCGTTCCGGGGGAGTACGACGAGACATGTGCATGGCAATGAGTTTCAGCACCAGGGACCACTACTTCGGTCGCAACCTCGACCTCGACGAGGTGTACGACACGAGGATCACGGTATCGCCCCGCAACCTGCCCTTCAGGTTCCGCTGCGGGGAGACGTCCGACCGCCATCCCGCGATGGTGGGCATGGCCACCGTGGTCAACGGGTACCCGCTCTACTTCGAGGCCACCAGCGAGAGGGGCCTCAGCGCCGCGTCGCTGCAGTTCAGCGACTGCTGCGTCTACGCTAGGAAGGGCACCGGCAGGGGTACCGAGGTCGCGTCCTTCGAGCTGATACCCTGGCTGCTGTGCAGGTGCGGGACGGTGGAGGAGGTCAGGAACCTGATGACCCGCACCACCGTGACCGACGAGACCTTCGGCGAGGGGTACCCCGCTGCACCCCTCCACTGGATGGTCTCCGACAGGACGGAGTCCGTTGTGATCGAGAGCACGGCCGACGGCCTGCAGGTCCACGACAACCACATCGGGATCATGACCAACTCCCCGCCGTTCCCCCACCACGTGGTGAACATGGTTAACCACATGGGGGTCTCGTCGAAACCGCCGGTGAACAGGTTCACGGGTGCCGTGGACCTCCGCCCCTACTGCAGGGGGATGGGGTCCATCGGACTGCCCGGGGACATGTCGTCGATGTCGCGCTTCGTCAGGGGCGCCTTCGCGCTGCACAACTCCGTCTGCGACGAGTCGGAGACCGGCAGCGTGGGGCAGTTCTTCCACATAATGGGGACCACGTCCCAGCCGAGGGGCTGCAACGACCTGGGTTGCAGGAGGTACGAGCTCACGCAGTACACGTCCTGCTGCAACACGGACACCGGGGTGTACTACTACACGACCTACGGGAACCGCCAGATCTCGGCGGTGGACATGCACAGGACCGACCTGGAGGGGAGGGCGCCGATCTGCTACAGGCCCGTCACCGACCAGCAGGTGCTGATGCAGAACCGAGCCGGTTGAACACCCATAGGAACTCTGCTGAAAACCCTTACCCCGGCCGGTCACGGCCGGGGGGACCCCTTCTCCAGAATCATGCGTATGCCGTCCTGCAACTCCAGTACGGCCAGACCCTCACGGGTTGGGGAGACCCTCCCGTCCCCGTCGGAGACGACGAGTCCGACGCCCTCCATCACATCGATGATGCGGCGGTTGGTGCGGTTGCGTCCACCGCCATCGGCGATGCCGCGGAGGACGCGGGAGAGCCCGCTGTGTGCGACGGCGTCTATGGGTCTCATGAGGATCGCTGTCAAGGGATGCCCGGGCCCTAACCCCCGGGCATCCGCGTTTGTCTTCAGGTTCGTGGTGCGGGTATGCGACGTCTCCTCGACGTGCGGAGCAGATGTTCACCGTACCTGAGCGTCCAACCCTTTCTGTTCCCTTCCTCAGCTCCTCATCATCCTGACGGCGACGATGATGGCCATGATCAGGATGAGTACGACGAGCACGATGAGCAGGATGTCCGTGAGGGACATTCCGTCGTCATCGTTGTTATCGGGGACCGAGGTTCCACCGGAGACGTCGGCGGGAGTGCTGCCGGAGAGGTTGATCTCCGTGAGCAGGCACTTCGCACCGTTGATCTCGGTGGCTGCATCCATGTCGTTTCCGGAGAGGGTGAACTTGTATCCGTCGACGGCATCTCCATCCACGGTCATCTTCACGGTTCCGGTGTATCCGGTCTTGAGTTCGAAGGAGATGGTGTGCTCCCCTGCTGTGAGGTTCAGTGCGCGGAAGACGTTGTTCTCCTTTGCAAGGACGATTCCGTCGACTGCGACGGTTCCGATACCGTTATCGGCGACAATCTGCACCGCGTAGATCTTGTAGTTGACGAGGGCGTAGATCTTCTCACCATCGGTGATCTTCAGGTCGGATGCGTCCTTCTCCTTTCCATCCGCATCGTCGGTGTAGACCCACTTGGTCGCGACCGCATCCTCGATGACGGGGAGCTGGAACACTCCGACCTTCGTGTCGCCGTTGGTGTAGATGGTCATGTAGAGGACCTCCTCCACGAAGAACTCGGTGGACTTGATGTCTTGGATGAGCTTCTCGCTGATGGTGGATCCGGCCTTGACCACGGTGATGGTGCGGTTGGTGATGGAGTCGGCCTCGACGACTGCTGCGGAACCGACGGTGACATCCTCCGCATCGAATCCGACGTAGAGGTTGGTGACCTCGGCCTTTCCGGCCTTGATTCCGTTGTCCTTGTCCTCGGGTGCGACCCTGAACGTACCGATGACGGAGAGTGTTCCGACCTTCACGTTCGCGTCGTTGGCGGAGACGAGCGTTCCGTCGACGACGAGTTCGCCCGCATCGATAACCGCACCGGAACCGGTGGCGGTGAGGGTGGCCTCGGATGCGATGGTGAAGTCGATTCCGTCTTCGATCTTGAGTTTGTTCTCGGTGTCGACGGTGGAGACGGTGATGTTTCCGGATGCGATTCCCACGGACGCCTCCTCGGTGGCGGATGCACTGGTAGCCTTCACGGGGGTTCCGAGGGCGATGAGTGCGGGTGCATCGTCCACAACGGTGGCCACGAACGTCATTCCCTCGATGTTGGAGAAATCGACGGATCCCGCATCGGAGGAGACGGTACCGGTGAACTCGGCGTCGACGACGAGCGTGG
>JAZODL010000152.1:0-1782 GCA_045596945.1 Candidatus Methanomethylophilaceae archaeon
AGGTCCCTGTACTCCTCGCCCAGATCCAGGGACATCGGTCCACCGATGTACTTGTCGTATGTGTGGATCGGTTCCACGCCCCATGTGTTCAGGATGTAGCACCCTCTCTGGACGATGAACACGTCCTCGAGGGAGTCCGGATCCAGTTTCCGTCCCAGGACCTTCTCGACCGCTCCTATCAGTCTGATCGAATCCATCACAATAGGCCTCCATGGCCCTTTCAGGGCCTGAGACCGTCTCACGATGACCGTTTATAAAGATGATGCAACGGAATGAACTTTACATGACATCATGGTATATCTACGACACCTTCGTGTAACTACGCCGGGAATGAAAAGGGGATATGTGCGCAACCATCGGCATGGCCGTTGGCAGGAGGGTTCTGCCCGTATCGAGAGCATGAGGGGGACCGGGGCCCATATCGGCCCCTCGTGCCATGGGCGGGGGCGTGTGATCCCCCACCCGTGTTCCGTTTCATCTCCTCATGATGCTCGTGATGTTCCTGATCGTCATCGGACCGTATCCGCTCTCATCACGCCATTCCCCCACCATGCTTCCGAGGATGGTGTTGTTCATGAGGTCGTTGTCCGTCGTGTACAGGGCCCCACACTCGGGGTCCACCGCAGCGGTGGCGGTGATCAGGGCATCCATGGGGGAGATCAGATCGCGATCGTCCGTGATCCCCGCGGACATGATCCTGTTGAACAGCCGGGACACGTCCTGTCCGTACTGCAGGTACCGGGGTTCGATGAACCCTCCGTCCATCAGGCGTACGAGTTCCGCGTACGTGTCCATCTCCGTCCCGTCGCATCTGTGTTTGTCATGAACCTTCTGCACGGTCTCGCCTAATGCTGGAATCGATACGAGGAAGCGGGGAGGGGATCTCCCGAACAGGGACTCCACGTTCCTGATGGCCGTGGTCCCGGTCGCCTTCCTGACCCCGTCCCGTCTGTTGATGAACATCATCAGGCAGCACGTGTCCACGTAACTCACTGTACCAGTAATGCGGACGCCTCCTCTATGCTGTCGCCCAGTTCGGGTTCGACGTAGTGGGCGTGTCTTATCACGACATCCCACCCCTTGTTCGGGTTGTGCATCCTGACGTTGAGCACCGTCGCATACGCATGTACCAGGTCGAACCCCCTTTCGAACAGTCCCCTCAGTCTGGAGATCGTGTCCTCGTCCACATCGGTGACCGGCACCCTGCCATCGTCCATGATGTCCCTGTAGTCCACACCGAGTTCCTCGGAGTAGGGTCCCGCCAGGTACTACCTGTACTCCTGGATCGGCTCGACGCCCCAGCTGTTGAGGATGTAGCTCCCCCTCTGCATTATGAACAGGTCCTCCAGCGATTCCGGATCGAACCTGCGTCCCATGGCTCTCTCGACGGCACCTATCAGTCTCTCGGTCTCCATTACGATGTACCTCCGTACCATGTTGGTACGGTGTCATCAGGATGATGACCATTTATAAACCTGACTCGACATTATAACCTTTATAAGATTTAAACAACAGGACGGAACGTCCATGTGACTACGGTCAGGTCATGGGATACCGGGAAGCACATCATACGACGGTATCCCTCTCGCCCATATCCGGCTGCACTGTCCGGGGTCCCCCGATACCGCCCCCGTCCGCATGGGCCGGTTCAGAACCAGTTCGGAACCAATCGCGAACCGTTCGCACGACGCGTCAGGGGGCCTTCCCGGCCATGTACTCGTCGAACATGCGGTTCACGGTGTCGGCATCCGTGCCGACGTCCGGGATCCCTCCCACCACATG
>JAZODL010000153.1:0-4003 GCA_045596945.1 Candidatus Methanomethylophilaceae archaeon
AGGAACAAGCTCACGGGTCTCCCCGTCGTCCGCGCGTCGGACGGGAAGCTCATGGGCATAGTCTCGAGGAGGGACATATTCCGCAAGTTCGACGAGGACCAGCTCTCCCTCATCATGAAGAAGGAGTGCATCACGGTCTCCCCCGAGATGACCGTCGAGGAGGTCGCGCGCATCTTCAGCACGAAGAGGATCCACAGGCTGCCCGTCGTCGAGGACGGGAAGCTGGTGGGGATAGTCACACCCACCGACCTCCTGCGCCTGGTCAAGGACATGAAGACCGACATGATCGCGGAGGACGTCATCAGGACCACCTGCGTCACGTCCTACGAGGGGGAGCCCCTCAGGTACACCATCGCGGCGATGAGGATCAGCGACGTGTCCGCGACACCCGTTCTGGACGACTCCGGGAAGCTGGTGGGCATCATCACGGACCGCGACCTGTTCAACGACCAGATGAAGGACCCCGAGGCCCTCAAGGCCCTCGGCATCTCCGAGACCGACAACCTCGCCGGGTACAGGAACGTCCTGCCCCTGTTCTACTCCGTCACCGGGAGGACCGAGATGAACGACAAGAAGGTCAGCGACTTCATGGTCAGGGACCCGCTCACCGTGTTCAAGAAGATGAACCTGGCCGACGTCGCCAAGATGATGCTGGTCAACGACTTCGGTCAGATCCCCGTGCACGGGACCAAGGACGAGCTCGTCGGCATGGTTTATGATGTCGATGTCATATGCGCACTCACGGGTAATACAAATGAGTGAGATCAACACGACGGACCTGATGTCGGTTTGCAAGCGCAGGGGCTTCATCTGGCCCTCCTTCGAGCTCTACGGAGGGGTCGCCGGCATGTACGACTACGGACCCCTGGGATGCGCCCTCAGGAACAACATCGTCGAGGTGTGGAGGTCCATCTACAAGGGCAGGGAGGGTTTCGTCGAGATCGACTCCGAGACCGTCAACCCCCGCGAGGTCTTCAAGGCGTCCGGACACCTGGACGAGTTCTCAGACTACATCACATACTGTAGGGAGTGCCAGGCGCCCTTCAGGGCGGACCACCTGGTCAAGGAGTTCTACGAGAACCCCGACGTCCTCGGACCGAGGGAGCTCGACGCGGCGTTCGTGGAGCACGGCGTGAGGTGCCCCGAGTGCGGCGGCGAGCTGGGTCCCGTGGACGAGTTCAACCTGATGTTCAAGACCAACATCGGACCCGGGTCCGCACGTGTCGGGTACATGAGGCCCGAGACCGCGCAGGGCATCTTCGTCAACTACCCCAACCTCTACAGGTACAACAGGGAGAAGCTCCCCCTCGGCGTCATCCAGACCGGGAGGAGCTACAGGAACGAGATCGCGCCCCGCCAGGGCATGATCCGCATGAGGGAGTTCAACCAGATGGAGGTCGAGCTCTTCGTGGACCCCGAGGACAAGGACTGGGTCAGGTTCGACGACATCAGGGACGAGACGATCGAGCTGGTCCCCAACACCACCGGCGAGATGGTCACCATGACCGTCGGCGAGGCCGTCGAGAGGGGCATCATCGCCAACCGCGTGCTGGCCTACTTCGTGTACACCACCAGGCAGCTCCTGGTCAGGCTGGGTGTGGACCCCGCCAGGCTCAGGTTCAGGCAGCACCTGGAGGACGAGATGGCCCACTACGCCGCGGACTGCTGGGACGCCGAGGTCCTCCTGTCCTACGGATGGACCGAGATCACCGGTATCGCCGACAGGGGATGCTGGGACCTCTCCAGGCACGCCCAGTTCTCCGGAGCCGACCTCACCCACTTCAAGAGGTTCGACGAGCCCCGCGAGATGGAGGTCGAGAGGGTCCGCGCCAAGCACAAGGCCCTCGGACCCGTGTACAAGGGGAGGGCCAAGGACATCGCCGCCGCGATGGAGTCCCTCACACCCGCCGACGTGGTCGACGGGAAGGTCACCGTGAACGTCGACGGCGAGGACATCGTGCTCGGGGAGGAGTTCTTCGAGGTCTCCAAGGTCACCGAGAAGGTCACCGGCGAGCGCGTCATCCCCCACGTCATCGAGCCCTCCCACGGACTGGACAGGATATTCTACTCCGTCCTGGAGCACGCCTACTCGTACAACGCCGATGAGGACTACACCGTGCTCAGGTTCAGGCCCGAGGTCGCACCCATCAAGGTCGGAGTGTTCCCCCTGATGGAGAAGGACGGACTGGACGACGTCGCCATGGACATCTACAGGGCGGTCCACACCTCCAGGGTCGAGGCCTACTACGACGGGTCCGGCACCATCGGCAAGAGGTACGCCCGCATGGACGAGGTCGGCACCCCCTGGTGCATCACCGTGGACTACGACACCCTCGAGGACCGCACGGTCACCATCCGCGACAGGGACACCACCGAGCAGAGACGCATCCCCGTGGACGACGTCCCGGCGGTCATCGACGCCCTGCTGGCAGGCAAACCGTTCTCCGAGCTCTGAGGTATTTAATACTTTGTCGGAAAACGCAACCTGGACGTTGCCGGAAACTTCTTACAACCCTTTTTCCTACGGATTCCGTTAACGGTTCTACGGAATCCGTACGAACCCCTGGCACCTTTATATCCTGGCCCGCCGATGTTCACATCACAGAGGTGTATTATGGGCGTGAAGGACCTAGAAGATCTGAAGAAGCTCTCCATGCTGAGATCCCAAATCGACGGCATCCCCGTCGACGACATAATGTCCGACGATTTCCCCACCGTCTCCATCGACGACCGCGTCTCAGACGTGCTGGCCGTCATGAAGGCCGCCAACTACCAGGACGTACCCGTCTTGGACGGGGGCGAGTTCGTGGGCATGGTCAGCTACGCTTCGATCCTCAGGAAGAAGAGCGTCACCCTGGATGCCAAGGTGAGGAACTTCGTCCGCAACCTGCCCGCGGTCGAGAAGGGCATGGAGATCACCAAGATCGCCGAGCTCATGGTCTCGAACAACTGCAGGCAGCTCCCCATCGTCAACGGGAAGAAGGTCGTGGGGATCATCGAGAGGAACAGGCTGGTCGAGGTCGCCAGGGGCATCAAGGCCCTGAAGGAGATCAAGGTCTGGGAGATCATGAGCAACCCGGTGGAGTCCGTGAGGGTCAACGACCTGATGGACGACGCGCTGGAGCTGATGATCAGGGAGGACTACAGGACCATACCCGTCGTCAACGAGGCCAACAACGTGGTCGGCATCGTGGGCATGAGGGAGATCATCGACAACAACTGGAAGAAGGAGAACAAGACCATCGGCGACCTGGAGAAGAGCGCCAGGTCCCAGATCACGGTCGAGTCCATCGCGACCACGTCGGCGGTGACGATCCCCTGGGACGCGGACCTGTCCGAGGCCGTGGACCTGATGGTGGACAACCACTTCTCCACGCTCCCGGTGCTGGAGGGCAAGGACCTGGTCGGTATCGTGACCGAGTTCGACGTCCTGGAGCTGATCTCCGCCTGCAGGGAGAGGGACATGCTCTTCGTGCAGATCAGCGGTCTGGAGGACGACGAGAAGGAGCTGGTGGACGCGATCTACGCGGACATCGAGTCCATGGTGGCGAAGGTCTCCAGGATCTACAAGCCGGAGTCCCTGACCATGCACGTGTCGAGGTACAACGACATAGGCGGCAACCCCAAGTACAGCATCAGTGCCAGGCTGTTCATCAACGGCACGGCCGTGATGGTGAAGGAGGTCGGCTGGGACCTGATCAGGACCGCGTCGGACCTGATAACCAAGATGGAGGACGCCGTCATCAACATGAAGGACTCCAAGGTCACATTCCGCAAGAGGAAGAAGTGATCCCGGGAGGGGCGGGAGCCCCTTCCGAGCAAACCTGTTAACACCCTTCGTTTTCACATCGTTTTTGAGTTTCGTACTGTATCTGTGTGAACTTCATCCGTCCATAGATGTCTGTTTTCAGACATGATGACCAGTTGTTCCTATGAGAAGTTTGAAATTGAACATCAGGAGGGGACTCCTCGCCGTCGTCATGGCGCTCGCCATGGTGTTCGC
>JAZODL010000154.1:0-7664 GCA_045596945.1 Candidatus Methanomethylophilaceae archaeon
GATGGGGGAACCAGGGCGAACGACGTCAGCGCCAGGACGGCGGAGGCGGTCAGGACCGGTTCCCTCCGGACCAGGTCCGACACGGTGCCCATGTTCAGGATTCCCCGTCGTCCCCGACCGTCCTGCGGCGTATGACCGACATCACGGTGGAGGTCATGGACATCCTTCCGGACAGGAGGGACCTCTCGAGGAGGTTCCTGAGGTCCGCATCGGAGAGCAGACCGGTGGACACGACGTGCATGAACCCCTCGGGGTCGTTGGACACCACGGAGTGCTCGGCCATGGGGATGATCCTGCGTCTCATGTACGATGCGTACGCCTCCCTGTTGGCGTCGGTCAGGAGTACCGGGTCGGACAACCTGCCCATCGCGATCTCGGGTGTCATCCTGTACCCGGCGGCCACCATGGAGTCGTCGAAGGCCGGGAACGACATCGTGGATCCGGAGGGGAACGCGAAGGAGTACGTCCTGCCGTCGACGAGGGCCTCCAGCGTGCAGTCGTACTCGGTCTCCAGCCCGAACCCGTTCAGGACGTCGAACCCGCCGAGGTATCTGACGGCGCAGAGCCCCATGATCCCGGAGAACGCATCCGGGTGCATGTCCGTGACGGAGGCGGGCACGGTCACCGTGCGGGACTCCGCCACCGGGGACCCCATCATGAACCTCTCGCCTATGGAGACGACGGGCATGCCGTCGACGGTGGCGGGGACCACGATGTCGCGGTCCGTGGACACGAGCCTGGTTATACGTACGCCGTCACCGAACGGGATGCTGTCCACGACGTTCACCATCGGATCGCCCCCAGCATGTCCATTATGCGGCGGTCCCTGCCCGCGGTGAGCATCCCCTCGTTGTACCCGTACAACGGACCGGAGGGGTCGGAGAACATCACCACGTTGTAGCATCCAAGCAGTCCGACCAGGAGCGACACCGCGCCCTGTCCGCCGGTGTCCCCGGACCCCATGTGCTCGATGGAGTTGACGATGTGTCTGTCGAAGGCGGACCTGGTCTCCGACAGCTCCCCGCGCATGCGGTCCAGGAACGCCGCGAACCCGTCCGCGTCCAACCCCTCGGAGTCCCCGAGTGCGGCCAGCGCCGCCGTGACGTTGCGGCGGGTGTCCGTGCCTATGTTGTCGTCCAGCATGGACCTCAGCCTCGCGGCCTCGGAGGATCTGGATGAGGGGTCGGACAGTCCATCGAGACGGGACAGGGTGAACCCCAGGTCCATCCCGTGCTCCGCCTCCGCGTTGAGCCTTCCGATTATCACCGATATCACCGCCAGCTTCCCCTCCGCGTCCGCGGACGACATGCCGTCGGTCGCCCTGCCCTCCATTATCGCGTCGATGTCGTGCTCCTCGCCGTACCTCCTGTGGAAGTCCAGGTACCTGGTGAACTCGGCGGCGACCTCGGGGTCCCTTATGTACTGGGACACCAGGTCCACGTCCACGGTGAACCCGAGCCTGTCGTACTCCCTCATGACCGTGGACAGATCCTCCCATCCGCGGGGGGTGGTGAAGTACGTGCCGTCGACGGTCCTCTCGATCCTGAGGAGGTTCTGCGGCTTCACCTGCAGGTAGAACGTCACGGCCTCGTGCACACCCGCGCTGCGGGCGTACCTGAGCCAGATGTCCGTGTCCGGATCGACGTGGATGGTCCTGATCCTGTCGAGGGTCGCTATGTCGAACTCCCTGGCGGAGGCGTTGTACTCCGGAGGGTTCCCGGCGGCGACCAGGATCCATCCGTCGGGTATCCTGTGGGGTCCGAACTTCTTGTTCTGCAGGAGGTCGAGCATCGCCGGTGCTAGCGTCTCCGAGACGCAGTTGATCTCGTCTATGAACAGTATGCCCTCCCTGTGCCCCTTCTCCTCGATCAGGTCGTGGACCGATGCGATGATCTCGCTCATGGTGTAGCGTGTGATGCTGCACTCTTCGCCGTCGTAGACGTGCCTCTCTATCACGGGCAGGCCTATGGCCGACTGACGGGTGTGGTGGGTTATGGTGTACGCGACGTACCCTATCCCCATCTCCGATGCGATCTGCGACATGATCGCGGTCTTCCCCATGCCCGGTGCACCCAGCACCATGATGGGCCTCTGCCTGCTGCGCGGCACTGCGTAGTTGCCCGCCGCGTCCTTCGCAAGGTATGTGGACACGGCGTCCTTGACCGCGTCCTTCGCATCCTGTATGTTCAATCTATCAGGTCTCCTGTCCGGACGACTATCCTCATCGCCCATGGCGGCACCGCGTGCTCCGCGCACATGTCGTCGCAGAACACGAACGCCGTGTCGTAGTCGGGACGTTTGGTCGGGAACGTCCCCATCCCGTCAGTGAAGTACATCAGCCCGCGCATGTTCCGTATCGTGCCGTCGGCCACCAGGGAGTCCACGTGGTCGAACACCGGTCTGAAGTCCGTCCCACCACCGCCGATGAGTTCGAAACCGGCCATCATCCGCCGCATGTCCCCCTCGTTCCTGACGGTCACGTCGGAGCGGACCTCGTCGTCGCACTGTATCACGTGGAGCTCGGCCCCGCCGCGTCCGAGACCGGACAGGCGCAGGACCTCGAAGGCCTCCTCGAGGAACCTCATCACCGGACCCCGCATGGTCGATCCAGACGTGTCCACGGCGATGACGAACCCCTCCACCGCGGGCGTGTCAGAGTACTCCAGGGAGTCGATGAGGGGGATGTTGCCGTAGACGCTCATGCCGTACGTGTAGTAGATGTGGTCGAACTCGTCCAGGTTCTCCCTGATCCTGCTGCGGGCGGTCATGAACCTGTGCAGGAACGACCTGTAGTCGTACCGCCTGCGGTTCCTTATGCGGAGCACGTCCATGAGCATGCCGCTCCTGTCCTCCAGGTTCCTGGAGAACGCCTCCACCTCGGTCATCGCCTGCTTGGACAGGTCGTCCCACATGGGGGACACGGCGGCGGGGTGGCGGGAGTGGTCGTCGCGGGTGAACGTGCGGAGCATGTCGTCCATCTGCCACCGGGACACGTTGCGGAGCTGTTCCGCCACGAGGTCGGTCACCGGTGCGCCCGCCTTCCCGAATATCCTCTCGCAGGTGTACATCCTCTCGTTGCGACCGTCGACCGACGTGTGCGGCGAGTCCAGTGAGTCCAGGACGTACTCGACGACCATGTCCCTGGCCAGTTCGACCAGGGGGTCGTCCCCGCCACCGGTGTGGCCGAGTATGCAGTGGAGCGCCATGTGCGCCATGGTGCGTGTGACAAGGCGCGGGTCGGTGCGGAACATCCGGATGACCGTCCCCGGATCGAAGACCATGGTCTCCCCGTCGCACCACGGCGCCGCGGTACCGGGGACGGTGCGCACCTCGAGCGAGAGCACCGCACGTGTCAGGAACCTGAGGTCCAGGCACAGGTCGCTCCCGCAGTTGGACAGCACCGCCGTCGCCGCCTCCGAAAGATCCGCCGTCGCCACCACCTCGGTAGATGTTCCTGCGGTAGGCGCGGGTGTCCTTCAGGCGTTCGAATATGGCGGATATCATCTCGACGTCCTCCTCCACCAGTTCGCCGAGCTTGTAGTTGAACTTCCCGCGCGGTATCTTGAACAACCTGTCCGTGCGGACCGTGGACGTCTTGTCGAGCATGACCTCGTAGGGGTCCATGAGCTTGATGTCCGTGCCCGGGTGCCTCTCGTGGGAGGTGACCATCAGGACGGTGTACTCGTCGCCCCTCCTCTCCAGGACTATCACCGGGCGGTTCTTCGCACCCGACCTGTCGTCGAAGTACAGGTTGGCGTTCCACACGTCCATGCCGTGTGGTTCGGCCCCCTCCCAACGGTCCATCCTGGGTCTCATGCCATTCCAAACGGGCTCGGGTATAATGATTCTTGTGGCGGTCCCGTCATGCGATGACGCCGAGGATGAACGACACGAGTGCCACGATCATCGCCTTCTTGGCGTTGCGCTGCGCCTCGCGTGGGTCGGAGAACACCCTGTAGGCGCAGTGGATGAAGATCACGTCCGCGACGACGACGGTGTAGTACAGGAGCCCGTACGTCCCCTGGACCATCGGCAGGATGCTGAGGGCGGGACCCGCGATGAAGAAGGCCGCTGCGAGCACGGATGCGTTGCGGACGCCTATCCTCATGGGGAGCGTGACCCTCCCCTCGTCCCCCTCCATGTCCTCGATGTCCTTGGCGATCTCCCTTCCGATGGAGACGAGCATGGCCATGAGCGCCACGATCAGGTTGGCGCCCGCGTCCCCGGTGACGGCACCCCCGAGGAGGAACATCATCCCGGTGAGCACGGCTATGGTGACGTTGCCGATGAAGCCCCTCTGCTTCAGGACGAGCTCGTAGGCGACCATGAGGACGCATGCGACCACGACGATGGCGATGCAGGCCGGGTCCGCGGTGAGAAGGGACACGGCGACCGAGCCGAAGAGCATGACCGCTCCGGCGACCAGGGCCTCCCTGCGGGTCATCCTGCCGGACGGGATCGGACGTTCCGGGTGGGCGGTGCGGTCGATCTCCCAGTCTATGTAGTCGTTGAGGGCGTTCCCGCCTGAGATAAACATCAGCACCACGACCGCGGACACGAACAGGTTGAACGCATCGTCCAGGATCCCCGTCCCGGCGGCCATGAACGATGCGACGGCGACCCCGATCGCACCCATGATCCCGTTTCCCATCCTGAAAAGCTGAAGGTAACCTCCCATCCCGACCATCTCTGAGCATCCGGACGGTGAGCACCGTCCGCACACGGTGAACGGCGACCATGTTTATCATGGTTAAGGTCGACCGGGGGCATCCCGCGGGTCAGAAGGATTAATACCCGTACGGGACGTACGGAGTCGCATGACATCGCCCCTTCCAGTGACCGAGTCAATCGCACAGTCCTTCGACATCCCCGTGTACGAGGTGTCCCTCGCCTTCGGCGAGGACGAGTGTCCGATAATCATAGGGGGCAACACCCTCGAGGAGCTCGTATCGTTCTCCAAGTCCGTCGGTGCGAAGACGGTGATGGTCCAGTACGACTACGTCGACCCCGAGGACCTCGTGGTCAACATCGAGGAGGAGATCCTCCAGGCCCTGTTCGGGGAGGATGCCGACTCCGCACGCGTGAAGATCCGCGACCACAACAGGGACATCATCGTCGAGGACTGGGACGCGCCCTACGCGATGAACGTCTTCGTCATGCACGAGGGCCATCCGTTCGGGGTCAGGCTCTACAACGAGGTCTACGCCGACGCACCCCTTGTCGACCCCGAGGAGTTCGTCATGGACATGCTGGAGAACCCCGATATCGACGACGAGTCCGAGTGAGCGCGGCGACGGGGCGTCAGTCCCGTCTCCCGTTCCCCAGCTCCACGACCTCGGGACCCTTCCCCAGGTCGACACGGCACGCCACGCCCGACGGGTCGGATCCGTCCAGGCCCTCGAGCACGCACAGGTTGGCCACGGCGTTCAGGTTGCCGAGGTCCGCCGCCCTCGTCCACAGATCGCGCGCCCTCTCCACATCCCTTCTCACACCCGCACCCATCGCGTACATCACACCCAGGTTCGACATGGCGGTGCTGTCCCCCATGCCGACGGCACGGGTGTACAGCTCCACGGCGCGGTGCTCGTCCTTCCTGACCCCCATCCCGTTGGAGTAGATCAGGCCGAGGTTCACCATCGCCTTGGGCGACCCGTTGTCCGCCGCCTCCCCGAGGTACCTTATCGCCATGCCCATGTCGCGTCCCGTGCCGAGTCCGTACATGTACGCCGCACCCAGGTCCTGCAGGGCGTCGGTGCATCCGAGCTCCACGGCGCGGACGAGCATCTCGAAGGACCTCCCCATGTCCTTCTCCATGTGCGGCGTCCCGGCGGCGTAGAGTCTGCTGAGGGAGTGGCATGCGTCGGCGTCGCCCTGTGCGGCGGCTCTCCTCAGCATCATCTCCGCCATGAACATGTTGCGTTCCACGCCGGTGCCGTTGGCATACACCGAGCAGAGCGCTATCGACGCCTGCCTGTCGCCGTTGTCCGATGCCCCGTTCAGGAGGGACATCCCCAGCTCCCTGTCGCGTATGGTCTCGTCGTCCGAGAAGTACCTGAGGTGTCCGATGAAGTACCTGGAGTCCTCGCAGCCGTTCTCGAGGGACCTCTCCAGCCACATGAGCGCCTCGTGGTCGTCGTGCATGACGCCGTCCCCGTTGTGCAGGTCGATCCCGGCGTACATCTGCGCCTCGGGCACACCGCCCTCGGCCGCACGCACGATCCACATGTGGGAGCCGACGGGGTCCGTGTCGAACGTCCCGTCGCGGAGCGTGATGCCCAGGACGTGGCAGGCCTTGGGGTAACCGGCCTCGGCCGCCCTGCGGATCAGGGTCTCGGCCTTCGCCGGATTGCGTGCGGTGCCGTTGCCGGTGAGGTACAGCAGCCCCAGGAGCAGCACGTCGGAGGGGTCGTCCTCGTCCCTCACCTTCTTCTTGAGCTTGTGGATGTCGACACCCACGTTCTCGTCGATCACCGCTATCCTGGAGAACATGGTGAATGAATCGGAGCGGTGGGATAAAAGCGGTTTGACGAACATGTGCACGGGTCACCGCCCCCGGACCGGGGGCGGATCGCCGTTCACTGCTCCTCGGGCTCGATCCAGCCCTTGGTGCCGTTGGACCTCTCCCTCGCCTCGAGGATGGTGAGGTTCTCCAGCGCCCTCTGGTCGCCGGCGCCCATTCCCTTGAGGTAGTACTCCCTTGCCTTGAACGGGTCCCTGTCGACGCATGATCCCTCGTCGTAGATCGCACCGATGGCGTTGAAGGACTGGAACTGCCCCTTGTCGGCCGCCCTGAGGAAGAAGTCCAGGGCCCTGTCCACGTTCCTCTCGACGATGTCGCCCTTGAGGTACATCATGCCGATGGCGTACTCCGCGTCGCGGTCGCCCGCGTCGGCGGCGGTGTCGAAGAGCTCGAGCGCCCTGTCCTCGTCCTTGGCGACTCCCCATCCGTGGTAGTACATCTCGGCGAGGTAGTACATGGAGCGGATGTTGTCCTGGTCCGCGGCCTTGCGGAAGTAGCGGTAGGCCTTGGAGTAGTCGGGTCTGGCCCTGCCCAGGAGGTGGTAGGATCCAACCTTCATCTGTGCATCGGCGTCCCCCTTGTCGGCGAGCTTGGTCGCCTCCCTGAGCTCGTCCTCGTTGAGTGCGTAGATGTTGCTGTCGTCTGCCATGGGGGTCGAACCGTCCTGTCCGTTTATGAAACAATCGTCGGACGGTGCATGTGTTAAGAGCACGTGCCGCGATACATGCCCCATGAAGCAGTCGAACATCGGACTGGCGGCCGTCGCGACGGTCGCGATCGCGGTCGTTCTCCTGTTCTCCTGGTCGGTCCAGGACGAGCCCCCGTCGGCGGAGGGTTTCGTCACCTGCCTCGACTCCGGGGACTACGAGGGCGCATACCGCATGCTCAGCGAACCGGCCCGCGAGGCCATCGGCACCCCCGAGGCGCTCGGGGCGGATTACAGGGCCACGATCTCGGCGCTGGAGGCATCACTCGGACCGTACACGGGCCTCACGGACGTCACGGGGACGGTCCCGTACCAGGGCGGGGACATGGACTACGTCGTCGCGGGGTTTGCGTACTCCGGTGTGATGATGGCCGTGGCGATGGACGGCGACGGGATGGTGCAGGGTCTCACGACCATCGCATGCGACCTCCCGTCGGA
>JAZODL010000155.1:0-2105 GCA_045596945.1 Candidatus Methanomethylophilaceae archaeon
CGAACCCCCGGCCTACGGTTTACGAAACCGCCGCTCTACCGCTGAGCCACAGTGGCAATGGTATCGGGGAATGATTCTTGATATAAATAAAATGGGGGGATGGTTTCCCGTCACCCCGTGGTGCGGCGGTGGGAGGGGAACATGTCCCTGAACACGACCGCATCCTGCTCGATGAGCGGGGATTCGCAAATAAACGTGCAATCCTGCTTCGAGTCGTCGAGGATGTCGGCGAGGATCTGCAGGTCTGGCTCCTTCGTCTCGAGCGGGAGGTGGGATATCTCCCCCTTGTCCCCGTATTTGATGCAGCTTATGTGGAAGTGTGCGATGTCGCCGCACAGGGGGAGGAACTGGTCCATTAGCCCCCTCATGTCGGCCTCCGTCCTCAGACAACCGCGACCACGGGCATGAACGTGGGCGACATCCAGGACCGGACGGACGCCGTCCACCTGGTCCATCACCTTCGAGATCTCGTCCAGGGTGCCGAACTGACCCAGCTTGCCCATGGTCTCCACTCCGAGGATCACATCCCCGATCCCCTCGTCGTCCAGCATGTCCTTGCACTTGGACAGGCCGTCCACGACCGACGAGAGCGCCGTATCGGGGGATTTCCCGTATGATGCCGCGTGGATCACGATTATGTACGCCCCCAGGTTGTGCGCGGCACGTGCGGTGTCCATGACCCAACCTATGCTCTTCTGGCGCGTCTCCTCGGAATCCGAGTTGAAGCTGATGTAGTACGGTGCGTGACAGCTCAGCCTTATGTCCAGCTGCCTCGCCTTGGCACCTATCTCCGCCGCCCTCTCCGGTTTGATCCTCGCCCCGCGGACGAACTCCACCTCAAGGGCATCCAGACCTAGTCCTCTGGTGTACTCCAACGCCTTCTCCGGGGTCTTCCCCGCGGACGGATAACCTGCTGGGCCGAATCTCATGGTCCGCACCATGCCTTACACCGCTTTAACCCCTCGCCATGTTTTAGTGCATGCGACCCGATGCGGCCGGTATGATCCTCGACCTAGACATCTCCCTCGACCCGACGCTCGGATGCGGACAGGCCCACCGCTGGAGGAGGACGGAAGGGGGATGGGAAGGGGTCCTGGGTTCGGAGATGGTGACCCTCCGCCAATGCGCGGACGGGATCCACGTCCGCGGCACCGAGGACCGTTCGATGCTCCTGAGGTACCTGGGTGCGGAGGACGACCTCGACGCCATCATCTCGGAGATATCGGCCCGTGACCCGTACGTGGCGCGTCTCGCCGGAAGGTGCCCGGGATTGCGCATCCTCCGTCAGGAACCGTGGGAGTGCCTTGCGACGTACCTCCTCGCCACCAATGCCAACGTGGCCCGCATTGGCAAGATGGTGGAGTCGGTGTGCTCGGTGTTCGGCCGCGACCTCGGCGGGAGGAGCAGCTTCCCAACACCCGGACAGATCCTGGACCGCAGGGACGAGGTGGCGACATGCAGACTCGGGTTCCGCGAGGGTCGCTTCATAGAACTGGCCGAGAGGGTCGAGTCCGGGGACGTGGACCCCGTCGCCCTGACGGAACTGGACTACCGCGGGTGCGTGTCGGCGCTCCTGGGCATAAAGGGCGTCGGACCCAAGGTCGCGGACTGCGTGGCCCTGTTCGGATACGGTCATCTGTGCGCGTTCCCGGTGGACGTCCGCATATCGAAGGTTATGGAACGCATGTACGGGGTGAGCGGCAGCTACAGGACCGTCTCGGAGTACGGGATGTCCAGGTTCGGAGCGTACGCCGGTTACGCACAGGAGTTCCTGTACCACGCGGACTTCATAGATCGTTGATGCTCTGGCAGGCACACTTCGGGGGAGGGGATCCCGTCTGGTCCTCGTAGATCATCGCGAGGAGACCGATCCTCTTGACGACACCGCAGAGCCTGCACATCTCCACCGAGAAATCACTCCTGTCCTCGGCGATGAGTGTCGCGGACTCCTTGATCGCCTCGAGGAACTTGGGGTAGAACGGGCTGGCCTCTATGAGGGCGTTGTCACCCCTCTTCTTCTTGAGATACTGGGAGATCGCGGCGTCGGTGACACCGAACCTCCTGGCGACCTCCGCCTGGGACATACCGTGCGTGTAGACGAGCTC